>JBDKFF010000090.1:0-5429 GCA_039798865.1 Bacteroidota bacterium | reverse complement strand
CCGATTCATGCGCATCTTGCATGAGTATGAGCTTATCCCGACGAATAAAATTAGAATAAAATATTCCCTGAGAAGCATAATAGGAAGGCCAATCAAAAGCCTCAGGTAAAACAGGTGGCCGTATGGCTTGCAAGTGATCTAACACAAGAAAGCGCTGACCCACACGCAAAGCGGGGCCGTCGAGGCTAACAAAAAGCATGGATTTGGTCCGACAGGGTAACCAGCCATCTCCGGTTCGTATCGCAACGACATCCACAATCGTCCGATGCGAGCGAGGGCCTTGCATGGGTGTTTGATTGATATGTACGATAAAGGCATTATGTGCAATGTTAGCCTGATTTTGGGAGGGAGTCTGTTGGGCCGTACGAACGAAGGACAGCCCAACGAGCAAACAAGGAACCACCGACCGCCATCTCCATTCTAAAAGTAGAAAAGGGACGAATAGAATAAAGATTATATGCTGATGAATCAGAATGCCGAGCACCCAAAGGATTAAAATTCTCAGAAAGGGGAAAGGGCTAAAAAAGGAAAACACGATCTAGGCGAAAAGGCCTAAATGTAGAATTTTTTTGCTTGGATTAAGGCTTCTACGCTATCAGGAACTAGATATTTTATGGACTGCCCTTGCTGTATACATTGACGAATATAGGTCGCCGAAATTTGTAATAAGGGCGCTTCAATGCGTGTAACTTGCGGATGCTGCCATAAATCGCTTGCATCTTGTCCTCCACGGGGATAAACATAGAGTCCAAAATAATCAAGAATCTTATCGTAATTCTTCCAACTTTTGAATTGTTCCAAGTTGTCGCCGCCTAAAATAAGTTTAAACGTATCGTTTGGAAATTTCTCCGAAAGGTGTGTCAGGGTATTTATTGTATAGGACGGCTTCGAGAGATGAAATTCGATATCGGAGCATTTGAAATGATAATTATCGGAGATGGCTCTTTCGACTAAATCGAGTCGGTCGAATTCATGCAGAAGCGTTTTACTCTTTTTGTGGGGGTTTTGCGGCGAGACAACAAACCAGATTTGATCGACATCGGTTTGATTGAGAACGGCTTGCGCAATAATCAGGTGGCCATGATGAATGGGATTAAATGATCCAAAAAATAGGCCTATTTTCATGACTATTGAGTGAATGAATCAAATAATTCTTGAGCTTCTTGAACGGCATCTTCCAATTTGTCATTGACTAAAATGACGTCAAATTTATCTTGAAATGACCATTCAAACTTCATTTTAAAGATACGCTTCGAAAGGGATTCTTCGGTTTCCGTTCCACGTGCACGAAGACGATCCTCGAGCATTTCCAAGGTAGGAACTTTGACAAAAACAGACAAAGCGCGCTCTTTGTAATAATTTTTTAGGGCTAAACCGCCCTTCACATCTACGTCAAAAATCACATGCTTCCCAGATGCCCAAATACGTTCAATTTCGGATTTCAAGGTTCCATAATAGGCGCCGGGATAAACTTCTTCCCATTCCACAAAAGCATCTTCCTCGATTTTCTGCCGAAACTCATCGGGTGTCATGAAATAATAATCTTGCCCATTCGCTTCGGACCGGCCACGTTTATCACGTGTGCAGGCAGAAATGGAAAAGCCTAAATTAGCATTGTTCTCCAAGAGTTGCTTGACGATGGTCGTCTTACCTGATCCAGATGGAGCTGAAAAAATAATGAGTTTGCCTTCCAATTGCTACGGATTTAATTAGCTAGCAAAATAACGGAATAAGAATGGAAATAAGGATTAAAACGACAAAAAGTTTTGATTTGATACGTGCAAATAAATCCTGAGGACACTTGCTTGTACAATTTGATTTGATGGCCTTTCGCATGGATTGCTCAAGTTCGTAACCTTCCTGACAGGGTAGACATTGATCTTTATTTACCAAAAAATTAGCTTCTTCTTCGGGCGTCGCCTCGCGATCAAGAATACGCTGAATTAACTTTAAACAATCCGAATGATGGGTACAGGTCTTTTTCATTTTAGGGCAGGCTTGTCAGGCACTGGTTTAGTAACAACAAGGAGAATCAAAAAAGTTCATTTTTAGCCAATGACAGATTGTCAGTGATAACCTTTACTTTTTGCATAATTCGCAAGGTTCTCCTTTAATATAGCACGAGCTCGATGTAGACGTGATCGTACCGTCCCGATAGGGATATTTAGAATACGAGCCATTTCCTCATAACTAAACTCTTCCAAATCGCACAAAATAATAATCATTCGAAAATCAACCGGCAAGGCTTGAATTGCAGCAGTAATTTCATCCCCAAGCATCTCATTCACCGTTTCCGCATGAAGGTCGGCATGGCTAGCGGGCTCTTGATCCTCATCACCGGAAAAAGACTGCTCCACCCACTCAAACTCAACTTTAGAAGGTCCGCGCGATTTTTTCCGATAATCATTAATGAAGTTATTCTTCAGAATTCGAAATAACCACGCCTTGGCATAGGTCCCGGGTTCAAAGGAGGAAATAAATCGAAAAGCCTTCATGCAGGTATCTTGGACCAAATCTTGTGCATCATCCTCGTCATTCGTTAGGCGAAAGGCGAAGTTGTACATCGCATCCAAATGCGGCATAAATTCCTTTTCAAATAGCGCACGAGCCTCAGGCTCTGACATGGCTATTGTTGCGGTGGGTGTTTCCATGGGTAGGCATTAAGTACATAAAATTTATGTACATGCCATTGCTTGCAATTCCAAGACCAAAGAAAAGAATTGAAAAAGTCTGCCAAAAAGACCTACTGTGGACGATTGAAAAATTCGAGTATCCCGAAAACGGCTACCCCAAGCATCGTAGAGGACAATGATTTTAATAGACTCATGCCCAACAAAGATGCATCGCCAGCCTCTAAAATGAAAAGGATTAGGTGATGACTCAGAAGCATGAGCGCAACGTAAGAGAAAAACCAAAGCCACTTCATCTCGTGTAGCGAAATGCTTGATCGTTCATCATAGCCATTGGCAGGCGTTAAAATTCGGAAAAACAAGGGACGTAACCACGCAACCAAAACACAGGCAAAGGCATGCATGCCATGTGTATTGTAAAAGGTATCAATGAGCCAACCGACTCCCATGGCTCCCAATAAAAAGATCAAAGGATTTACCTTCATCGGGGCCTTGACAAGAAACCACGTATAAATGAAACAAAAAGCCACATTGGCAATGGCCATGTCGCGTAAAAACATGACCTGAATCGCTAGGGAAAGTAGGACAGAAAAAAACCACTTATAATTGAATGAAACTGTCATTGCTTACTCAATTTTAGGTTTTGAAGCTTCTAAACTCGCTTGTTGATTGGCCAAACGGTTTTTAATCACATATACATATTTCAGCGTTGAAAACTGCGTAAATAACATGACCTTGATATCATGAAAGGTATCATCTTTTTCAACACCAACTTTGGCAACAATACCAATCGGAATATTAGGCGGAAAAACCGCATTGTAATCGGAAGTTACAACGGTGTCACCTTTAACAACCTTCTTATATTTGGACACATCCATTAAGTCCGCTACCTCACTTTGATAACCGGCCCATTTGATATATCCTAATTCCCCGCTTCGCTTCAATTTCGCAGAAACCGAGTTACTTGTATGCAATACGGATACGACCAAGGAAAGATTATCTGTACATGACATTACCTTCCCAACAATACCCGCTGAGGAAATAACAGCCATTCCAGGTTGGATTCCATCCAATCTCCCCTTATCGATGGTCAAAAAATTCTGCGACATCTGGGTGGACTGATCGATCACGCGAGATGCAACTGCTTGATAACGGTTCATCATCGCCTCACTTACGAAATAAGGAAATTTGGATTCAGGCTGCTGCTGACTTTTTAAACGAAACAACTCAGAACGAAGCTGAGCGTTTTCTTTAGCCAACGTCTCATTTACAATCCGCAATTGATGATAGGATTTCACCTCACGTGTGGTAGCCAAAATAGATGCGGCCCACTGATTAGTCGTGTTGAAATAAACCGTATGCTGGTAGGAATTGTATTTAAAAACTGACCATACGTTAACCAACTCAAGCAACAATAACAAAAGGATCACCTTTTGACGCGCTATAAATTGGAACAATTGAAACATCTGCTAGTCGTTGATGGGGCCTAGGTAATTAATACAGGTTTGTATTTCTCAAGATTTTTCAAAATCTCGCCTGTTCCTCGAACAACTGCCTTTAAAGGATCGTCGGCAACGTGAACTTTCAATTGCGTCTTCTTTTCAATACGCTTATCCAATCCATGTAACATGGCACCCCCTCCGGCTAAATGAATACCATTGTGGAAAATATCACCGGAAAGTTCCGCAGGAGCACGCTGCAAGGTCTCCATAATCGCCACCTCAATTTTGGTGATTGAGCTATCCAACGCGTAAGCAATTTCCGAATAATTAATAAGAATTTCTTTGGGAATACCAGTCATTTGATCACGGCCACGGATTTCAAAATCTGCTGGCGGATTCTCTAACTCGGGCAATGCCGCACCCACTTGAATTTTAATTTGTTCAGCAGAACGCTCACCAATTACCAATTTGTGCTCGCGCAATAAGTAATCCTTAATATCACGCGTAAACTCATCCCCTGCGACACGAATCGAATTTTCAACCACAATGCCACTTAAAGAAATAATCGCCACTTCGGTTGTTCCTCCTCCAATATCCACAACCAACGAACCATTGGGTTGTTCGATATCAATACCAATACCAATCGCAGCTGCAATAGGCTCGTGTACCATGTAAACTTCGCGAGCTCCAGCATGTTCCGCCGAATCCTTTACCGCACGTTTTTCCACCTCCGTAATACCCGATGGTATACAAATCACCATGCGCAAGGCGGGCGAGAAAAATGAATTTCCACGATCCAACATCTTAATCAAGCCACGAAGCATCAACTCCGCTGCCGTAAAGTCGGCAATCACACCGTCCTTCAACGGTCGAATCGTTTTGATATTATCGTTTGTTTTTTCGTGCATCATCATAGCCTGACGACCCACAGCCAATACCTTATTCGTGTTGCGATCTAAGGCGATAATCGATGGCTCATCAACTACAACTTGATTTTTATGAATGATCAGGGTGTTCGCTGTACCCAAATCAATTGCGATGTCCTTGGTAAGGAAATTAAATAGTCCCATGGTGTTTCTAATTGGGGGAAATAAAAAGCGCTTAATGCTTTAAGTAACAAATTTACAGATAAAAAATGACCTAATTATTTATTTTATATCAAATTTCTGATTCCCCTAAAAATAATTATAAAAAACACGATAGCACAGAAAAATAATCCCAACACACCCCGCCAGCGAGAATTATAGGTATATTACAATTAAGGTGCATTAAATTATTTTACCTAAGGGGCAAAAATTAATGAAAAATAATTTGGAATTATTATCTGATTTATTAGTTTTGTCCAAATTAATTAGAC
>JBDKFF010000089.1:0-8888 GCA_039798865.1 Bacteroidota bacterium | reverse complement strand
CGAACTTTTCCATTTACGATACGGACGATGCCAAATCGCTCATTCGCACCCTAATCAAAGAACAAAACCTCGACGATAAAGTCTACAAAGTCAATTTGGTACTCAATCGTATTTCGAATGCGAAGAACCGATTGATCGGGCCAGAACAATACCTCAATAGTCCGGTTATCGAGCAAGAAGACCGCTACTCCAAAATCCCGATGATGTGTCAACTGTACAAGCTGTATTGTACCCGTTGCTTCCAAGCGAATGCGATGGACTTTGACGATTTACTATTCCAAACGAATATCCTTTTTAGGGATCATTTGGATGTACTGCACAAGTACCAACATAAATTTAAGCACGTCATGGTGGATGAGTTTCAGGATACCAACGTGTCCCAATACTTGATCACCAAAAAGCTGTCGGCCGTTCACCGCAACATCTGCGTGGTGGGTGACGATGCCCAAAGTATTTATGCCTTCCGCGGAGCGGATATTCAAAATATCCTGAACTTCGAACGTGATTATTCGGATTTGACTACGATCAAGCTTGAAGAGAATTACCGCTCTACGAAAGCCATTGTGGCTGTGGCGAATTCCGTGATTGCACGAAATAAAAACCAACTTAAGAAGGATGTCTTTACCTCCAATGAGGATGGAGACCAAATCGAAATCATTCGCGCAGGAAGTGACAATGAGGAGGGGCGAATTATCGCATCGACCATCTTTGAGACCTGTCAGAAAGAAGGGCTTCATTTCTCCGACTTTGCCATTCTCTACCGTACCAATGCCCAATCACGTTCATTTGAGGAATCACTCCGAAGATTAAATATCAAGTACCGGATTATTGGCGGTTTATCCTTCTACCAACGTAAGGAAATCAAGGATGTCTTGGGTTATTTGCGTTTTGTGGTGAACCAACAAGACGAAGAGGCATTCAAACGAATTATCAATTTACCTAAACGGGGAATTGGAGATACGACCATCGCCAAAATTGCACTGACAGCAGCAGAACAAAATTCGACGGTTTGGGATGTGGTGGCGAACATCAACCAATTTCAAGGGGTTCGCGGAACCGCACCGATAGAGCAATTTGCCGACTTGATTAAGTCGTATAAATTGATGGTGGAAGTTGAGCAAAAAGATGCCTACGAAGTAGCAAGCCATGTAGCGAAGACATCCGGCCTAGTTCGTGAATTATACGAGGACAAGACTGTCGAGGGATTAGCACGCTACCAAAACGTACAAGAATTACTGAATGCCATTAAGCAGTTCGTGGATTCTGAGGAAAATGAGGACAAATCATTAGCCACCTTTTTGCAATCGGTATCCCTTCTGACGAATGCCGACACGACCGAAGACCCGAACGACAAGGACAAAGTAACCTTGATGACCGTTCACTCGGCCAAGGGTCTTGAATTTAAACACGTGTTTTTAGTAGGACTGGAGGAAGATTTATTCCCGAGTCAAATGATGTTGCAAAGTCAGGCGGATCTTGAAGAGGAGCGTCGTTTATTTTACGTAGCCATCACACGTGCCGAAAAGAAATTGATGATTTCGTATGCGGAATCCCGTTACCAATTTGGACGCTTGAAGAGCTGTGAACCGAGTCGCTTCATTGATGAGCTCGATAGCACGTATTTGAAAATGGCGAAGACGCCGGGTAAAAGGGATACGAGTAATTTCCGACCGGTACAGAAGACGGGCTTTGTGGAGAAATCGACGAGTGCCAGTGCTGCGCAGTTAATTCAAAAGCCGAAGTTGAATACAAATTACCAGCATGTGCCTTCGGCGAATTTCGTTCAATCAGATCCGATGAGCTTAGCAGCAGGACAGCGTGTCGAGCATCAGAAGTTTGGTTTTGGAACGATACAGAAATTAGAGGTGAACGGCGCAGAGCGCAAGGCTCATATCTTATTTGAACAAGGAGTAGGCGAAAAAACCTTGTTATTAAGTTTCGCGAAATTGATGATTATCGCTTAGCCGTATAAAATAAATGGGCCGGGCTGGACATGGTTGCTACCTCTGAAATTGTCGCGTATCCCTTGTTTAATCCATCGAAAGCCAAAGATTCCCCTTGTGGTTCAAGGACACTCGGCACAACACGAGGTTTACGACGTAATGCATCTGCTATGCTTTCTTCGGGTTTCTTCTTCCAATAGTAGATTTCCAGATAATTCCGGATGATAATTTCTTCATTGGATGAAGCCACATTGCCGTCGGTGATGTAATACAATTGCTTCAATAGGCCCACATCGGAAGTTGGCACCGAAAAATTCAATTCACTAATAAATTCCGCCTGCTGAATACCTGATTTAGCAAACGCATCTGCGGGTAGACGATAAAGTCGTTTATGATCCTCCCGCTTGCTAATCAGAAATAGATCTCCACTTTTCTGGTCGATCAACATGCATTCCATATCTCGAGGGCCATCCGGCAAGGTAAATTCAACACTTTGCGTGGCATGAATAACACGGCGAAGGGGATCTGTTAATTTTAAAGAAGGTTCTAGGAAACGATGAACGTGGTAGCTCGCATTTTGAGCTAAATTATCACCGATATCAGCAATATACAGGTAGGTTTGACCAGTAGGGTTTTTCCAACGGCCCATCGCTTCCCAATCACGGTTTTTAAGACCCGTGAAGCTATATTCAGCTTTCCCTTGCCCAGATTCACTAACTAAAAACATGCGATTTAGATTCTCAGAATCATTAATTACCCAATAATGTTCTGGATTCCGTTGAGAGGCGACCATCCCAGAAGCTTCATCAATCTCGATATTTTCTAAAATACCTAAATCCTTTGCCGACTGAAAATCGATGGATTCGTATACGCCATCCGCCACATAGAATGATTGGCTAGCCCAAATAAGCATTCCCACAACAAATACTTGTATGCGTGCGTTCAGTCTCATTTTTTTCGATAATAATAGAGATGAGGCTGGGTATTATCAGAAGATTCCGAAATCGTATAGTACCCAGAACCATCATGCGCAAAAGACACCCCTTCTCCCTGAGGTTCTAATTTATAGGGAACTGCCTTGGCGGAACGAAGCAATGCAGCAGGAATGCTCTCGCCAGATTTTCGTTTCCAATAATAAATACCAATGTAATTGCGAATCAGAATTTCTGAATTATCCGGGGATACACTTCCGCCTGTGATGTAATAAGCCTGTTGGATTTTGGCATCATTCGTAAAGGGAACCGAAAATGACAAATCTTGTACGTATTCAGCGGTTAAATTGGCCCCATTGACCACTTTCGCCGCTGCAATTTTATACAGCCGCTTATTATTTTCCCGCTTGCTGATTAGAAAAATATCTTTGCTTTGTTGGTCGACAAGTATTGTCTCCATATCTCGGAAGCCATCCGGAAGTTGGAAGGTAATTTTTTTAACATCCGTCAACACCGTATAGGGGTTGCTCGTAATCTTCAAATCTTTGAACCAATAAATGGAATACTTGGAATTATCTTGGAAATTATCACCAATATCGGCCACATAAACGGTAGCAGAACCATCTGATTCCCCCACAACGGCAATATCTTCCCAGTCGCGTTGAGTAGCTCCCTGTAACAAATATTCCTTTTTACCCTTACCCAGTGAATCGACGAGGTAAAGCATCGGGCCTTGTACATCAGAATCGTTCGTCACCCAGAAATATCCTGGATTTTTCCGACTAGCCGCTATGCCGGATGCTTCCAACAAGCGCGTATTTTCAAGTTCACCACGATCTATTGCTTCTGAATAGGAGGATTCACCGACTGTCGGATCGGTAGGATCTGGCATGACCTTAATACAAGCCGAGACAAATAGGCTCAAAAAGAATACCGATAAATAGGGTATGCTTTTAGCTTTCATCAGACTTTTCGGTAGGAATTTGTGTGACAACAATCTTCTTGACACGTCGCGCATCGACCGATTGTATTTTAAATTGAAAAGCCTCCAAACGCATTTCCTCGCCCGAATTGGGGATACGCCCAAATAATTCAATCATTAAGCCGCCCAAGGTTTCACTCTCCCCTTTGGCTTTTTCGAAATAAACGGGTTCTAAATCGAAAACCCGACTAAAATCATTCAAGGACGTTTTAGCCTCAAACAAAAACGTATTTTCATCTAACCGTTTGTAATCCGCAGTTTCATCGTCGAATTCGTCATTAATCTCCCCGACAATCTCTTCGATAATGTCCTCCATGGTAACCAATCCCTCCGTTTCGCCATATTCGTTAACCACGATAGCCATGTGTACACGCTTCTCTTGAAAATCATAGAGCAAATCATCAATCTTCTTGTTCTCGGGAACAAAAAAGGGTTGATGTAATAAGGAAACCCAATCGAATTTTTCATCCTCCTCTACATGTACCAATAAATCTTTGATGTATAAAATTCCCTCAATCTTATCGATGGTTTCCTTGAAAACGGGCACACGTGAGTAGCCGTTTTTATTGATTTTATCCATCAATTCATGAAAATCCATTTCCGTATCAAAAGCCACAATATCCCTTCGGGCCTTCATCACCGACTTCACCGAGGTATTCCCAAAATTCAGAATACCCCGAAGGATATCCTTTTCCTGTTCGGTGGTGTTCTCATCCGTCGTAATCTCCAAAGCATGATTCAGCTCATGCGCCGTAAGCGTATAGGAGCGCTTCTCAATCCGCTTTTCAATCAGATTCGAAATCCCTAGTAAGGTTTTGGAAAGTGGCGTGAAGACCAAAGTGAAAAATTGGATTAATGTAGCTGAGAACGTAGCAAACCGGATATTATTTTGCTGGGCCCAAACTTTTGGAATCAATTCCCCAAAAAAAGTAATCACAAAGGTTACCCCAAATAATAAAAACAAGGTTACCAAAAGCGTTTCCACAGACTGTGGCCCTAAGATCATTTCCGTCAAATAATTAGACAGCGTAATGAAAATGATATTAACGAAGTTGATGGAAATTAATAAGGTCGCTAATAGTTGCTGCGGCTTATCCAATAAGGCGCTAACGACTTTTTCCGTAGGATTATCACTGTCGCGCAATGCGGCACGCTGGTCTGCATTTAAGGAAAAAAATGCAACTTCAGAACCTGCCAATAAAGCTGAAAGAAGAAGTAAGCCAATTAATATAATCCCGATAAATACGACGGAACTAATGTTCACGCTGGGATTAATAAAGGTTAATAAATGAATGGGAAAGGGGTCAGCCTCCATATATTTTGTGCACAGTACACACAAATTTAAGAAAAAGGGAATAGAGTCATCCTAAATTCCCTAAATCTTATTTAAAATTTAAAACGGCAAATCGTCGCCATCCTCTTGCATGACGCTCGGGAAAGGATTTGCATTGGGGGCTGCAGATTGTAGATTTACCGCTTCAGGCTTAGGTCGCTCAGACTGCTCCGGACCGCGTTCATTTCGCCCACCAATAAGATTCATATTCGTCGCACGAATTCGGTAACCCCGAACCGTAGCACCCGTTTTGTCTTGCCACTCCTCCGAACGAATTTTACCTTCAATGTAAACTTGATTTCCCTTTTTCAGGTATTGCTCCGCGATGTTCGCTAGATTGTCCCATAACTCCACGCGATGCCATTCTGTCTGTTCTACCCGCTGCCCATCTTTCCCGGTATAAGACTCAGAAGTTGCGATGTTGATATTCGCTACTTTTACCCCATTCGGTAATGCCCGCACTTCAGGATCTCCGCCCAAATTGCCCAATAAAATCACTTTGTTTACGCCTGCCATAATTGTATCGTTTAAAGGTTAGGTAATTGAATGAACAAATGTACATCATCTAGCTATCCAATAATTCCTTCAGGGCTAAATTATCAGTAATCAGATTTAATAACAACACAGGCTTACCCATTTGCTCAAATTCCGATGACAAAATCCACTGGTGATCTTCGGGTAGTTCAAAACTAAATTTTTCGGGTAAACGAATTAAAAATGCCTGCGAAACAATTTTCTGATGACTTAAAACATGAATTCCCGGCGAGCTAAGGGGCAACATAAATGTCTTCATCAGTGACAAAAATGGATATAGTTCAATCGATTTATCTAGGTCTTCAGACTCCACACAGAAGAACTCCCAAAGACCTTGCCAGATATCTTTTTTTTGTCGGCGATGAACCAAAATTTCGCCCCCCCTTTCGATAATAAAATACTGAAAGTTCCGAATGCGTTGTGCTTTCGCCTTGGACTTGACGGGGAGTTCCTGGATACGATTATGTTGAAAAGCAAAACAACTGCCTATCAAAGGACAGGTATCACAGGAAGGACTCGGGCTGCATTGCAAGGAACCAAACTCCATAATCGCCTGATTAAATCGGGCGGGATCTGATTCAGGAATCAACTCCTGCGCAAGCGTGGTAAATTCCTTGCGAGCCGACGAATGCATGATGTCCGTTTCGATGCCAAAGTACCGCGCCAAAATCCGAAATACATTCCCATCCACGACGGGTGTGGCCTCATCAAAGGCAAACGAAGCAATCGCAGCAGCGGTGTAGGGCCCCACGCCGGGGAGTTTTATCAATTCCGCATACGAATTGGGGAAATTTCCATCGAGCGAATCCACCACATAGCGGGCTGTTTTGTGTAGATTTCTTGCCCGACTGTAATAGCCCAGGCCCTGCCAAAGTCGGAACAACGTGGTCTCATCTGCGGCAGCCAAATCATAAACGCTCGGAAAAGCCTCGGATAACTTATAAAAATAGGGCAATCCTTGGGCGACCCGGGTTTGCTGGAGAATGATCTCCGACAACCAAATTAGGTAGGGGTCGCGGGTTTGGCGCCAAGGCAAATCACGCGCATGGCCCTTATACCAACTTAGGAGGCTATCAGCGAAGGGATGAAGAGGACTTTTTTTCATATACTATTCAAAGATAAGTTGCCCAACAGACGCAAAAAAATAAATATCACTTTTTCATTTGCCCCTTTTAAAGAAAAACCTTACTTTTGTGTCCCTTTTGAAAGCAAGAGGGGAAGAAAAAGAATTGACGAATAAATAAAGACTCATTACCGTGACTAAGGCAGATGTAATTGCTGAGATTTCCAGCAAAACAGGGATTGAAAAGAACGATGTATCTAAAACGCTTGAAACTTTCTTTGAAGTAGTAAAAGACAACCTAGCGAAACAAGAAAATATTTATGTTCGTGGATTCGGAAGTTTTATCAACAAGAAAAGAGCGAAGAAAATCGCCCGTAATATTTCCAAAAACACGTCAATAACCATAGATGAGCACTATGTGCCTAGCTTTAAGCCGGCGAAAGTGTTTATTGAACAAGTTAAAACCAGCACTGACCCTGCGAAAGCTTAATTCAATTTGAATAAGTTTAATAGGTCGATAAAATGAAGAAGACAACAGCCATCATTTTATTTATTGGCCTAGCCATTAGTGCACTCCTTTTCCAATTACCCAAAGGAAATGTGAGTAATAAGACGGCAAACTCCGTGGCAGGAGGGGCAAATCGGGATGCGGCAGCAAATGAAGCAGCCCCGAAAGAGTCTGAATCAAGCCATGCAACGCCTTTAACAGCCGCGCAACAAAAACAAATTGCGGGTTTAAAAGTAAACCTTCAACAAGCCAAAACAGAGGCCCAACAAGTTTCTGCATTGGAAAAACTCGCCGCAGCATTCATAGGCGCGGACAAATACGATAGTGCTGCGTATTATGCAGCTGATTTTGCCGAAAAGCATGCGACATTACCGCATCTGTTACGTGCAGGTCAATTGTATTTTGAGGCCCAAACCTATGCGATTAATGCCCAGAAAGGGCAAAAAATGGGTGAAAAGGCGCGAGTGTACTTTGAAAAAGCGTTATCAATCGATCCGAATAACCTGTTGGTGAAAACGAATCTAGCGATGACTTATGTAGATACACCTACTCCCATGAAGGGCATTAGTCTTTTACGGGAAGTGATTGAACAGGAGCCGACTTTCGTGCCGGCGATCTTCAACTTAGGTATATTAGCCATTAAATCGAATCAGTTTGGCAAAGGCCAAGAACGATTCACCCAAATATTGAAGCTGGAACCTACCAACTACAAAGCCGCCTTAAACCTCGGTTATTGTTTGGCCCAGTTAGATAAAAAAGAAGAGGCGAAGAAGATCCTCAAGCGCGTTTTAAACGAAAGTAAAGACGCTGAGGAAACGAAAGCCGCGAAAGAATTGCTCGCAGAAATGCAGCATTAAATACGGTAGAGGTATCAATGGATATCTTCACAAAAATAGAAAAGCTGAAAGTCAGCTTGGTAAATTATTAAAAACTTAAACGCTAAAAGCTATGCCTTGCGGAAAGAAAAGAAAACGTCACAAGATTTCAACACACAAAAGAAAAAAACGTCTTCGTAAGAATCGTCATAAGAAGAAATAATATACGGTTAACAGTTTCATTCTGAGATTGTATGATAAACCCAAGAACAGGCATTTTATTCAACAATAAATAGCCTGTTTTTGGCGTTTAATTTCCTATATAGTTCATATTCGGGCAAACGCCCTTATAAAACATTCTTCTTGTCAACATTGTGAGTAATGAATTGATCATTAATTCTACGCCCAAGGGTGATAGAATAGCCCTTTTGCAAGACAAAAGGATCGTCGAATACCACATTGAACAATCGGAACCTCAATTCTCCGTAGGAGATATTTATTTAGGTACGATTAAAAAACTGGTATCCGGATTAAACGCCGCATTTATTGATATCGGTTATGAGAAAGATGCATTCTTGCATTACCATGACCTAGGCCCTAATTTAGCCACACTCCAAAAATTCACACGCGATGTCCTTAACAAAAAAGGGAAAAACATCAAGTTGGAAAACTATAAGTTGGAGACCGAAATTGACAAATTAGGCAAAATCGATAAAGTACTGACTCGCGGACAATTGGCACTCGTGCAAGTTGTCAAAGAGCCTATCTCAACGAAGGG
>JBDKFF010000088.1:0-8721 GCA_039798865.1 Bacteroidota bacterium | reverse complement strand
TCCTATTTCAAGGATTTTAAATGCTTTGTAAAAGCGGTTCGTTCTTTTTAGGCAAAACCCCATAAAATCTCATTTGGCGATCCATTACCCAAAAAAACAATGGGGGAATCAGTGCCAAAATTAACATTCCCGGATAACCCGTCGGCATTTGAGGAGCTCCCTCATGATGACGTAATATTTGATATTTACGTGAGGCGGAATAATGATGGTCACTGTGCCGACTTAATTCAAACAGTAAAATTCGTCCCAACAGGTGGTTGCTATTCCATGAATGCACAGGCATAACGCGGCCAAATCGACCGGTTTCTTTATGTTCACGCATTAAACCATAATGCTCAATGTAATTGACGGCTTCCAATAATAACATGCCAATCATAGCAGTCAGAACAAAATAAAGGCAAGTATCCGAACCAAAATATAAATAGATTGCTACCAAAAGACCTATTTGAAAAAGGGTGTAGAGCAACATTTCATTCGAAAGACTCCAAAACCCCTTCCCCTGCTTCTTCAATTCCTGAAGCATGATTTTCCAAGCACTCCGATATGTACCTGGGATGGTCTGCAAGAAAAAAGCATAAAGCGATTGTTGGTATTTTGCCGTGCTCGGATCCTCTGGCGTACTTACATGCGTATGATGACCCTTATTGTGCTCAATGAAAAAATGCATGTAAAGACTGGTCGAAAGCAACAACTTGGCCATATTTTGCTCGTAAACCTTCACACGATGCCCCAACTCATGCGCTAAATTGATTCCAAAAATTCCTGCTAATAGCCCGCAAGTCAATATCCGACCCACGCGATCAATCGTTGAAATCGTCGGATCCGCAATGTTATCCAGAAAAACATACAAGCATACCAACTGCAATACAAACGCAACATACAAGACTACATCATAGGCCTTATTTTTCTTTGCCTTCAATTCATCATCTTCCGATAAATTTTCTTGATTGGCAGGCAGCAAAAGCTCCGCCAAGGGAACAAAGGCGAAACTAAAGAGGATGCTTAGCCAACAAGATAAACCGCTTGATTGATAGGAAATTAATGCCCCAGCAAACAACAAAAAAGGAATTAAGTACTTGATTATGCGCATGTTGAGAATTGAATTACGCAATGATACTAAATTAAATTTGCTTCATCGCAATCAAAAAGTCTTGAGCTACCTGATTGATTTGGTAGTGATCCAAAAATAAGCGGCGCGCATTCGAACCTAATTGATTTCGATAATCTTCCTCTAAATATATTCGAGACAATCCAGCATACAACGAATTCAATTCTGGCTCGCAAATCAACGCCGCATCTGCTGAAATTAATTCGGTTGCAAATCCAACACGCGTACTAAGTATGGCAGGCTTGGAATAAGCCAATGCTTCCAAGGCCGCAATCGAAAATCCCTCGGAGTAACTGGGCAATACAAACGCATCAACTTCATTGAGCAAAAAGGCCTTATTGGCACCGGTCACGACATCAAATAGATGAATGTTCGTCAAGGGATACTTCGCCATGCGCTCCTGAAGCGAAATGGAATAATCATCTACCGGTCCCGCAATAATTAATTGAACCTTTTCTCCATGCTGCTTACTTAATTGCTCGAACGCATCCACTAAAATATCGATGCCTTTTTTTCGATTGATCCGACTCAAAAACAAATAGACGAACGAACCATTGCGTTGAATCCCTTGGATGCGATTCACAAATTCTGCACTTGGTTTTTCGATATCATTCACCTTGGGATCCACAATTCCATTGGGGATAAAAACAATTTTTGAGCGAAGGTCAGGAAATAAGCGAAGTAGAATTTGTTCCTCTTCCCGACTGATTACATGAATCATATCCGCCGAGCGCAAATAACGTTTTTGGATTAAATTCCACAACAATCGCTTTTTCCAAGCGGATCGTTGGAAGGCATAGGGGTCAAGAAAACCGTGTACAGTAACGATTTTTTTCGCCCTGCTCGGAACTAAAAAAGGAAGAATCGAGCCAAAATACCAAAGTCCATGAATGTGAATGTAATCGTATTTGTTTCGGTTTTTAATAAACCAAAAGAACAAGGACCAAGAAAATTCGGACAAGAACCGAGACCAAAAACTTGGCCGGAAAACATGCAGATGAACACCTGGCGCCGTTGGGTATGGGTGATGATGCACTTCCATTGAACTTGCTATGGAAACATCTAGACCTGAGGCAACTTGAAATTGTGAATGATTTAAAATAACACTCGCGGGGCCACCTGATTCATAGGAATAGGAACAAACATGCAATAAATGTTCTTTCTGTCTCATCCTATAATTCAATCTTCCATTTCTCCACGATCATGGATTTTAATCGCTCAGGGTCATGAGCAGCCTCTTTTTCAGCTTCATAAATATTGATATCGACCAATAATCGATACCAAAGCCCTTGCATAAAATGAAAAATCCAAACTTTGGGATGATCTAAGAAGCCGAACTGAAAAACAAATCGAAAGATAAAATACAAAATCGCACGAATTCCCAAGGGCATACGATTGTAAAAGCTATTTTTGGCAATTCGTTTGATATGAGCCTGTCCAGAACCTGTGGCACTCAGGTCGGTCGTAAAGGCAAATTGATATTTTTGATTTAAAGCATCTGCAGCCTCGCGACGGGCATAATTATTATGCTTTAACACCCACCAATGGATAGAATTTAAATTTTCATCGATCAAATCCCCCTTAAATCGAATCGTTTCTCCTTCACGTAAGACAATGTGCTCATCCATAAGTCTTTGCTCGCACTCGCCCATCCCACTTCGCCACAAACGGAGCAAATGGATGGGGTAAAAACCTCCAAAACGAATCCATTTCTCCTTAAAATAGACTTTGCGAGTAAATTCAATACCTGAAATCTTTGGTGAAATAGCGGCTAGGGATTGTTTGATCTCCGCCTGTAATTCCGTACTTAAATATTCATCCGCATCCATGCGAAGGGTCCAGGGCGATTGAATATTCGCTGCCTGAATTCCCCAATTTAATTGCTTGGCATAATTATTTTCCCAAGCATGGACAAAGATCTCCGCTCCCATCGCTTGCGCAATTTCAACCGTTCGATCCGTCGAATTAGAGTCAATAATACAGATGCGATCACAAACACCCCCTAAGCTTTCTAAGCAACGAGCGATGTGTTTTTCTTCATTAAACGTTAAAATAACAGCCGTAATCGAAGTCATGCATCTATAATTTAAACAAATTTACCATTAGACCGTGGATTCACAAGAAAGGAAGCACATATCCTTTCAGATAAAATTAGTAAAGGATATTTAGTTTAGCGTTGAATGATGAAAATAGGGATATTCGTTGATCGATTTATTTGCTTCACCTTAAATCCCTTTTGTTTGAAAAAATTCATTCGCTCATTTACCGTCAAAGGTTTATCCTTAAACCCCCAATCCAATCGATGGGAGACTTCAATGATAGGTCGGTGAAGCGAATCCGAAAGGTGAATTAATTGGTTTAATTGACGCTCATCTCGAAGATCAATCCAAGTGACTAAATGGTTATTGGGATTATCTAATACACGCGTAAACGAATGACTCCAACTATCGAAATTGATGATCTGAAAGGAGGGATCGTCCCTTCGCGTATAAGAAACGATGGACTGATAATCATCCACGATATGTTCTTCAGGACCACTAAAAACCAAATTATAGGCTCCTAAAAGCACATTGAATGAATAATAGACTAAAAAAAGTAAGCTTCGGTCTAATCGATATCCATTATCAAAAACAAAGCCAAATAAAGGAATCCACAAATAAATAAAATGATGGGGAGACCTTACTTTACCTAGGATTATAAACGTAAATGATAGCGTTAGAAAAGAAAGAAAATAGAAGATGGTTTTAAATTCTGTCTGCTTTATTCCTCGCTTTATCACTTTCAGTACATAACGGCAAAACAGTGAAATTAGCGCTAAGAAAGACAACCAAGTACTTATTGAAAAATTCGAACCAAGCGTAATAAATTTAAACTCCTTTACATTCAAATTTCTAATTAAATAGAAACTGAAGTCGAAACTATTCAGGTAGGTCGCAAAAGTCATTAAACGCTCTTGGAATAGCACATCTAAACTAGGCCATAAATGCACCGTATCGGGAAAATGCCGAATAAATTTAAGTAAAAGAATTACGTCCGGTGAGCCGCCCAACAAGGATTTTGTAGGGACAATACGCGAGACAAGATGACCCGCTTCATACTCTTTTATTTGAGTTTCACCTTTCAAATAAAAGACGACAAAAGCCAAAAAAACAAAGACCGGCAAAATGAAACCCCATACTCGGTAATTCAATAAATTGGCCCAACGAATATTTGCTAGCGAAAACAAAATGACTCCCGGGAACAGGTACAAATAAAACTGCTTGTCAAAAAACGCAATAGACCATAGCAGGGCCAATAAAGCTCCGGACATTAATCTTTCCCATTTACTGATATCTGAAAAAATTCGTTCCACGAAACGTTTGGAAAGAAAAAAGCTAATGATCCCCACATTCACAGGTCCACTATCATGCAAGACAGTAACATACATCGGCAAAAACAAAATCAGCATCCAAATCTGATACCCTTTTAATTTGAAGGTATCAATCACCAAATAATAGATAACCAATAACGAAGAGAATGAATAAAGGAGTTTCGCTAATTCAAGTGGTAAGAGGAGATAAAAGGGTAAAAAAAGAAAACGCTGCACATTACCCAAATATGCGTAAGGCAAATTTGCCTCCAATCCCAGCGGAAAATGTTTGACAAAGGCCTGATAACCATTCGGAAATTGATTGAGAAAATAGTTGGGATTCCGATAAGCCAAATCGACAAAAAGGATAAACTCGTCTAAATGTGTATGTAACGAAAAACCAACGAAGGCGCTAATTCCCAAAAAAGCTATTAATTGCCACCGAAAAATGGATTTATTCCAAAATTTCATACACTTATAAATTAAAATCTCAGCCGCTTAAAAATCAAGACTAAAGTCCAATCAAATATAATGTAAATCTTTTCAAATCGATTTTTCGTTTTTACTGCGAGCAGAAGAAATAAAAAAAGCATTTACCAGAGACTGATAAATGCTTTTGTTTCAGTGGTCGCGTAGGGATTCGAACCCCAAACCTTCTCATCCGTAGTGAGATGCTCTATCCAGTTGAGCTACGCAACCATTGCCCTTTCGGGATTGCAAAGGTAGAAATACTTTTTAAAAATGGAAACTTTCCTTTGAAAAAAAATATCCCACAATGGCCTTTCGATGCGCTAAAGCCATCGAAAACAAGCACTTGCCTTTTATTTTTTATACTGAATTCGGTAGATACTTCCTCCCAAATCATCGCTCACATACAAGGAACCATCGGGTCCTTCCGCTAATCCACACGGGCGATGTTGGATCGGGCCGGTCGGCTTCGCCAAATCCGTTCCCGCAAAATTATCCGCAAAGATCTCCCACTTGCCGCTCGGTTTCCCATTTTTAAAGGGAACAAATGCAACCAGGTAGCCTTTCTTTAATTCCGCCGACTGGCCATGGAAGGCAATAAACGCACCATGCTTGTATTTCGCTGGAAATTGATTCCCGCTATAAAACAAAATATCATTCGGCCCCATGTGCGCCGGGAAAGCGACAACTGGATCCAAAGCTTTCTCCCCACCTGTTTTCTTGCCATCCCCTCCATATTCCGGTGCGACAATCTTTTTGTTTTGCTTGTGGTCGTAGTAAATATACGGCCAACCGGCATCATCGCCAGCCTTTTTGAATTCATACATCGCCTCGGCAGGTAGTTCTTGCGACTGCTGTGGCGTGTAATACTGCGGATAGAAATCATGGAATTGCCCACGTCCATGCGCCATCGCGAATAGACTGTTGGTTTGTTGGTTCCAAGTAATACCTACCGCATTCTTCAATCCCGTCGCATAACGCAAACCATCTTGAAAACGCTGATTCAATTTATTCGCATCAAATTGCCAAACACCGCCGGCTGAATCTAAAATGGCGCATGGATTCATGCCTTGGCCGGTTCCGGGGACCCGACAAGGATCATTCCACGAACCGATAGTCACGTAAATATGCTTCTTGTCCCGATCGAACACGAAGGGTTTGGCATTATCCCGACCGTGATCCGGCAAACCATCTACAATCGTTTCGGGTTTATTGATATCCGCAATTTCTCCGTTCGCATCCAAGGCATAGCGGAAAACGCCTTTGTTCGAAGCGGCGTAGAAAAAGTTTTGGTCAATCATAATTCCCGTTCCCGGATAATTCCCAAACCATTTTTGCTCTTCAAAAACACCATCTTGATTCGCATCCTTCAATTGAACAATGCCATTTCCATCTTTCAATTTAGATAATTTGGCGTACACATGCCCCTGCTTGGATACCGTTAAATGTCGTGTCGCACCTAATTCTTTGGCGATTTCAGAAACTTGAAAACCGGCAGGTACTTTGATTTCCTGAGCAAAAGCAAAACTCGGCAAGAACATGCCTAGCATCAATAATTTTTTCATGGTAAATAGGTTAAGGAATCCCAAGGTAACATTAAATCACAAAAATGCTACACGGGGCTACTACGGATTATTCCATTTTCCGACGAAGTCGGGCGACCGGAATCCCCAATTGCTCCCGGTATTTAGCCACCGTCCGACGCTTGACAACAAATCCTTTTTCAGCTAATAAACCCTCCAACTCCTCATCCGAATAAGCATGTGCTGCGGGTTCATTTTCGATTAACTCGCGTAAGATATTTTTCACCTCGCGGGTAGAGAAATCCTCGCCCGACTCATGCGTAATTCCCTCCGTGAAGAAATACTTCAAGGGATACATCCCAAAATCCGTTTGGACGGATTTGGCTGAAACCACACGGGAAACGGTTGAAATATCCATTTCAATGACATCGGCAATTTCCTTCATCCGAAGGGGGCGTAATTTGGCGTCATCCCCAGTCAAGAAAAAATCCATTTGCTTGGCCACAATGCATTCCATCGTTTTCATCAAGGTCCCCTGACGCTGTTGGATCGCCTGAATAAACCAAGACGCCGAATCCAATTTATGCTTAATAAAGGTTACAGCCTCCTTCACATCTTTTTGCTGCTTATCCCCTTTCGAATAGGTCTGCAACATCTCTTGGAAAGATTTACTCACGCGCAATTCGGGTGCATTCTTTCCATTAAGTTTGATATCTAATTTACCGTCCGTTTGCGAAACAATAAAGTCGGGTTGAAGAAAGGGAGCCACCTCCCCCGCATCCGAACCACCGGGTTTGGGATTGAGATGGGTAATCACCTTGATGGCTTGTTTTAATTGGGTCTCATCCACACCGAGTTTCTGCTGCAAGGCAGCATAATGCTTCTTGGAGAATTCATCAAAATATTGATCGATCAATCGAATCGCAATTTGTAGAATCTCATCATCGACCAAATGTTTGCGATGCAATTGCAAAGACAAACATTCCTGTAAATCCCGTGCGCCAATACCCGCAGGGTCCAATTGCTGCACTTTCATTAAAACCGATTCCACTTCCTGGTAATCCGTTTCAAATCCCACCGTAAAGGCTAGGTCATTGACGATACTCTCAATATTCCGACGTAAATACCCATCATCCTCCAAGGAACCAATCAGTTGCTCCGCGATGATGCGTTCCCGCTCGTTGCTAATCACAAACCCAATCTGCATCAATAGGAATTCCTCCGCACTCGGCACGGTGGGCATCGGACGATCCCGCATTTCCTCATTCGGATCGTAAGAATCCCCCGCCATCTTATACCCAGCATAATCATCCTGCAAATAATCGTCGATCGCCAATTCATCATTCGCTAAATCATCTACCGTCTCACGATCCCCCATCTCCTCCAGACGCTCTTCGGAGATTCCCTCCTCCAAGGCCGGATTTTCTTCCAACTCCGCTTCGATGCGCGCAGCCAATTCCGCGGTCGGAATTTGTAACAACTTAATCAGCTGAATTTGCTGCGGAGAAAGCCGTTGCTGTTGCGATAATTTGATGGATAAACCCTGCATCTTGCTTGGAAATTTAATTACAAAAATAATTGAAAAAATTCGGTTTTTTTGTGGTAATTTTGAGGGTTATTGCCCGTATTTCAGGGCTTTTGAGAATCATTTATGCAAATTAAAGAAATCCTTTCCTTATCTCCGTCTAATCAAAACCTTGTCATCAAAGGTTGGGTTCGTACCAAACGTGTTTCTGCCAATGTCGCTTTCATTGCCTTGAACGATGGTTCAACCATTCACAACATCCAAGGTGTCGTATCCGATGGGGCTGTTTCCGAGGAAACATTAAAATTAGTTACCACAGGTGCTTGTATTGCCATGAAAGGAACCTTGATTCCTTCTCAGGGACAAGGTCAATCCGTGGAATTACAAGTTGAATCCATTGAAGTTTACGGGGTCGCAGATCCAGAAAAATATCCATTACAGCCGAAAAAACACTCCTTGGAGTTCTTGCGTGAAATCGCGCATTTACGCCCACGGACGAATACATTTTCGGCCATTTTACGTGTTCGTCACGCCTTGGCATTTGCGGTGCACTCCTATTTCAATAATAACCAATTCTTCTATTTACACACCCCGATCATCACAGGTTCTGATGCAGAAGGTGCGGGTGAGATGTTCCGTGTAACAACTTTACCGGCAACGAATCCACCCATGACCGACGAGGGTAAGGTGGATTACAAAGAAGATTTCTTTGGAAAGGAAACGAATTTGACGGTTTCAGGCCAACTGG
>JBDKFF010000087.1:0-2518 GCA_039798865.1 Bacteroidota bacterium | reverse complement strand
AAAACCGCTGCCATCAAGATATTAGCCGTTCCCGTTACAGATGCCTCATCCAATAACATGTAGGCACCTTGCAATTGCGAAGCATCTACCTCATAAATTCCACCATCTTCCGCAGAGTAATTGAATTTGGCACCTAACTTCATGAAACCAAAGAAGTGGGTATCTAAACGACGACGACCGATCTTGTCACCTCCCGGTGAAGGAATACGCCCCTTTTTAAAACGAGCCAAGGTTGGTCCTAATAACATCACTGAACCGCGAAGTGCAGCTGCTTTTTTCTTATAGGTTTCAGATTCCAAGTAATCGATGTTTACTTGAGAGGCATCAAACTCAATACTCGTCTCGGATAAACGACGCATGCTTACGCCCATATCGCCCAACAAATCGATGAGTTGGTTGACATCACGGATATTCGGAATGTTGTGAATCGTGACAGGTTCAGCTGTCAGAACCACCGCACACAAAATTTGTAATGCTTCGTTTTTTGCTCCTTGTGGAGTAATTTCTCCTTTCATCCGGCGGCCACCGGTAACCTTAAATGATGCCATAAATCTTACTTATTTTTACGGTAATTGTTATTACGATTGTTGTTGTTATTTCTGAAGTTTTTCCGGTAATTATTGTTCCGGTTATTGTTGTTATTGTTCGGGTATTCCGGAGCATTGTATGCGTTTCTCGCATTGTTAGCCACTTTGGCATGACCTAAAGTCTCTTGCGATAACTCGTCTACGATGCTGCCTAATAGGTTCTCCGACATATCCTTAATGTTTTGCCAAATCACCGAATCATCCACCGAATCCTTGTTCCAGGTTACGTAAAATCCTTTCATCAAGCGGGCGATGTAGGCCACCAAGATTTTCTTATCCTCCACCTTTTCTTCCGCGATGGCACGAAGAATTAATAGCTCTACGTTCCGTCCATAATGCTTGAATTTCAAGTGATGCTGGTTGTAGGCCACTTTGCGGGGTGCTTTACCCACTGACTCCGGGGAGGGAGGCGGGTAGGGACCCTGTACGTCTAATTCGAAATTTGACATAATGTACAAGTCATCCCAAAGCTTTTTGGAATAATCTTGAGTGTTGTCTTTCATGTTGGGATGAATTTGTTTCATCAAATCCACCATGATAAAGGCATATTTAGTCCGTTGTTCGCGGTCGGCGATGGTCATAATGTAATTGACCAATTTTTGTACACTCGATCCGTATTCTTTCATATTAATTGGATAATGTTAACCAAACCCATAGGTGTGGCAAGGCAATCAGGCAGAAAACAAAAACAGCCCAAATTGACATAATTAACACAGCTCCTGCTGCATAATCTTTCACTTGTTTCGCTAAAGGATGATGTTCCGGCGATACCAAATCGGTTAAGCGCTCCATCCCTGAATTGATCAACTCCGCCACCCAAACACAGGCAACCGCCAAGCTGATCCATATCCATTCCTCCGTGACAAAATCTAATTTCAAACCCACATAAATCACAAGGGCTGTTGCCGCTAGGTGTATTTTGGCGTTGCGTTCCGACTTGATGAGATGAAAAATCCCGTCAATGGCATGCCCAATACTTTGATTTAGTTGTTTGAAAATCATTAAAATTCTGCTGATTTAGGGGTTCTTGGGAAAGGAATTACATCACGGATGTTACTCATACCCGTAACGAACAAGACTAAACGCTCAAATCCTAATCCAAAGCCCGCATGTGGCGCAGAACCGAATTTTCTTGTCTCTAAATACCACCAAATGGACTCTTCCTCGATACCTACTTCCTTGGTACGCTGCAATAATTTTTCATAATCATCCTCACGCTGAGACCCGCCAATAATCTCTCCAATGCCCGGGAATAAAACATCCATCGCACGAACGGTCTTGCCATCCTCGTCGAGTTTCATATAGAAAGCCTTGATGTCTTTCGGGTAATTGGTCAAGATAACCGGTTTTTTGAAGTGCTTCTCTACCAACCAACGCTCGTGTTCCGATTGCAAGTCGATGCCCCACTCAACTGGATATTGGAATTTACCTTGTTTGTGGGTCTTGGATTGCAAAAGGATGTTGATTGCCTCGGTATACGTGATGCGCTCGAAATTATTTTCCGTCACAAATCGTAGTTTTTCGGTCAAGGTCAACTCCGATTGCTCTTCTTTTTTCTTGTTTTTCTCCTCGTCCAATAAACGCTTTTCCAAGAAAGCAATATCGTCTGCACAATGTTCTAAGGCATATTTAATGCAGTGTTTGGTGAAGTCTTCTGCCAAATTCATGTTGTCCTCTAATTCGTAGAAGGCAACCTCCGGCTCAATCATCCAGAACTCCGCCAAGTGACGTGTCGTGTTTGAATTCTCCGCACGGAAAGTAGGTCCAAATGTATACACCTTCGATAAGGCCATCGCGCCCAATTCACCTTCCAGTTGGCCTGAAACCGTCAAATTCGTTTCCTTTCCAAAGAAATCTTCTTTGTAATCCACCTTACCCTCGTCGGTCATGGGTGGATTCGTTGCCGGTAAAGTTGTTACACGGAACATCTC
>JBDKFF010000086.1:0-4533 GCA_039798865.1 Bacteroidota bacterium | reverse complement strand
CGTATCGCAATTACCGGGTCCATTTTGGCGGCTACCCAAGCTGGGATAATGCCCGATAAAACCCCAATGAAACTCGAAATAAACAATCCTGTAAGCACATTCCCAGCTGTCAATGACAAAGGCAAAGCATCCTGTGGTATCAAGGTAATCAGGACGACGAGTCCTATTCCAACTAAGCCTCCAATTAAACTCAAGAATACCGCCTCAAATAAAAATTGAAAGAGGATAAAATAATTCTTAGCCCCCAAGGACTTTTGAATACCAATGATATTCGTGCGTTCCTTTACCGAGACAAACATGATGTTGGCGATTCCGAATCCACCTACCAACAAACTAAATCCGGCAATTAAGGCTCCTGCAATATTCAAGGCCGCAAAAATCCCATCGAAAAAAGCCTGTAAACCATCTAAACGATTAACTGAAAAGTTATCTTCCTGCTTGGGCTTAATCGAACGTAAGCTCCGCATCATCCCCGTAATTTCCCCCTCGAGGGCTTCTTGACCTACATCACCTTTAAATGCCTTGATGGCAATATCTGGAGCAGGTTTATCTTTTTGGAAGATTGCAGCAAAGGTCGTATATGGAATAATCACCTTTTCATCCGGCGTACCACCAAAATTCAACACATCCTCCCCTTTCTTCTCAATAACCCCAATAACCATAAACTTGATACCATTCAACTTAATCACCTCACCCACCGCCGAACGACCATCTACCAATGTTTCCGCCACTTTGGCGCCGATAATACAGACAAATAATCCATTCTCTGATTCAATAGGGAGAAAGTATCGACCATCTTGAATCGGTGTACTTGTAATCTGATTATATTCATAAGATGCTCCGGTAAGATTGGCATCCATGCTGCTACTTCCCCGACTCACACTGGCCGTTCTTCCGCCATCCATAATTGCCACCGCTTCCGCATTTTCCAAGTGCTCCTTCAAGTATTTATATTCCGTAAACTTCATTTCCGGACGATTCAAATACTTCCACCACGGATAATTATTTTGCATCAACCACGGCCACTTTCCCACATATAAAACTCCCGAACCTGCAAATGAATCAATTTCCTTCCGAATTTTATTGTTCAACGAGTCTACCGCCGTGAATACCGCAACGATTGCAAAAATACCTACGCTCACTCCCAAAAGGGATAGCGTAGTACGCAATACATTCGATCGTAAAGCTTGATAAGCGAATATAAAACTCTCGTAAACTTGTCTGATAAAAAACATAGATTTCAGTTTGAACTCAAATTTACGATTATTCATGAAACGATATTGTGCAATCGGATGAAATGACTTCTAGAAACTTTGAATGGTTATATGTTGGTAAGATTGGATTTCGTAATTTTAAAACTCAATTCGAACATACATGCATTGGAGTAAGCGGGACATCGAGCAATTAAGCATTCATTTTGAGGGAGACCTCTACATGACTGACTCCGCTGACGCCCGTCGCACCAAACGTCTCTATGCAACGGACGCTTCTGTCTACGAAGTACAGCCCCAAGCGGTTGCCCTTCCTGCCAACTCCAAAGACATCAAACGGCTAATCCAATTCGCCGCCTCCCACAAATCAAGTATCATCCCCCGTGGAGCAGGAACCTCTTTAGCCGGACAGGTTGTTGGCGAAGGAATCGTTATGGAGATGTCGCATCGGATGTCGAAAATCATCCAACTCAATAAAAAAGAACATAGCGTCTGGGTTGAACCTGGCATTATCCGAGACGATTTAAATAAACACCTCGCCGAAGCGGGCGTATTTTTCGGTCCTGAAACTTCGACGGCTAACCGTGCTTTAATCGGGGGGATGATCGGAAACAACTCCTGTGGCTTACATTCCATCGTTTGGGGTTCGACGCGGGACCACCTGATCGAGACACGCGCTATCCTTTCCGATGGCACCGAAATTCATACCGAACCCTTAAGCAAAGAAGAGTTCTACAAGAAAACTACATTAGGGAATCTCGAAGGTAAAATTTACCGTGAATTGCATCGAATTCTGAATAATCCGGAGGTACAAGCCTTGATTCGAAGTCGGTTTCCTAAATCCGATATTAAGCGACGGAATACAGGATATGCACTCGATGCATTGCTTGATATGCAACCCTTTCATCCGGAAGGTAAAGCATTTAACCTTTCTGCCTTATTCGCAGGATCTGAGGGTACTTTAGCTGTCGTTCATGCCGCTAAATTAAACGTATTGGAAGAAAAGAATCCGTTTATCGGATTGTTGTGTTTACACTGCTCGACCTTGCAAGATGCGCTACATGCCAATGTTTTAGCTTTGGAACATGAACCCACCGCCTCCGAATTGGTGGATGATTTTATTCTTTCGTTTACGGAGGATCACCCCAACTTCAAAAACGATCGTGCCTTTATCGACGGAAAACCTGCTGCAATGCTTATGGTCGAATTCCGGGAAGATAGTCAAGAGGCACTGGATCTAAAGATCAAAGCTTGCACGGAGGCTGTTCAAAAAGCCAAGTTAGCCTATTCATTCCCCGTTCTTTATGGAAGCGAAATCAATAAGGGTTGGGATATCCGAAAAGCAGGACTGGGATTGATTCGAAATCTGAAAGGCCTAAAACAACCGGTTAATTTAATCGAAGATTGTGCCGTATCGCCGAAAGATTTACCCGCCTATGTGGCTGATATTCAAATCCTTCTAGCAAAACACAACGTTCAAGCCGCCTATTATGCGCACGCAGGTGCCGGCGAATTGCACATTGAACCCTTTCTAGATATTCACTCGAACGAAGGAAAAACACTTTTCCGCTCACTATTAGCCGAAACCGTTGAAATCCTAAAGAAATACCAAGGTTCTTTGAGTGGAGAGCATGGCGATGGACGTCTTCGAGGTGAATTCATTCCTCAAATGATGGGGCCAGAAATATATGCCCTATTCAAGGAAATCAAACATTTGTTTGACCCACAAAATATCCTGAATCCAGGTAAGATTGTGGATACGCCTCCCATGGATGAGGCATTCAGGAAAAAAGAAACTAGTCTATCCACGAAACACTATTTTCATTATCCAGATACCGATAGCCCCTTAGGCCTTGCCGAAAAATGCTCGGGATCTGGAGATTGTAAAAAGACAGCCTTAAGCGGCGGTACGATGTGCCCGAGCTTCATGGCTAGCCAAAAAGAAGCAGACAGTACGCGTGGAAGAGCCAATATGCTTCGTCAATTACTCACCGAACAAGGTGCCGAGGCCTATGCAAATCCAGAATTATTGGATGTCTTAGACCTATGTCTTTCCTGCAAAGGATGTCAGACGGAATGTCCCTCAGGCGTAGACATGGCCAAATTAAAAGCGGAAACGTGGCAACAACATTACGATCAAAAAGGAACACCTTGGCGAACATCGTTGATCGGCCATTTCCCAAAACTCCAACAAGTAGCGAGTTACATCGCACCACTTTATAATTTAGCCATCAATTTCCCTGGCACTTCCATATTGGTTAAAAGCCTCATGGGATTCTCCTGGAATAGAAGCATTCCCGAAGTACATTTCACCAGCCTCGAATCTTGGTTTAAACGCTATTCAAAGAAGAATCCACAAGATACCTTCGAGAAAGGCTTCGTTTACCTATTCGCGGACGAGTTTACCAATTACAATGAAGTAGAACTCGGTAAGAAAACAGTCTTACTCTTAAATGAATTGGGCTATGGAGTGAAAATTCCATCGCAAATCATCAGCGGTCGGAGCTATATCTCCAAAGGGATGTTGGCCTTCGCTAAAAAATTAGCCCAAACCAACGTATCACTTCTTCACGAAAAGATTTCGGCAGATCATCCCTTCATCGGCATTGAACCTAGTGCAATCTTAAGTTTTCGAGATGAAATCCCTCAATTGGTTGAGGAAAACCAACGAGCCGATGCATTGAAATTAAAGGAAAACTGCCTGTTGATCGATGAATTCTTGTTGAGGGAAATCAAAGCAGGACGCATCGACAAAGCTGCTTTCACAGACAAAACAGAAAAGATTGTACTTCATGGCCATTGCCACCAGAAATCAATCGCAGGAATTAGTTCCACAAGACAAGTTCTCGCATTCCCGGCCAATTACGAAGTTGAATTATTACCAACGGGTTGCTGCGGCATGGCGGGATCATTTGGATACGAAAAGAAACACTATCCATTATCCCAGCAAATCGCCAAACTGGTGCTCTTCCCTCGCCTATTATCCACCAAACGCAATACGATTATCGCGATGAATGGAACATCTTGCCGTCACCAAATCAAGGATGGCATCGACAAAGAGGGATTCCACACGGCAGAAATTATGTACCAAGCTCTGGCACAAAAGACTTTAAAACCATGATCCAATACAACATATCCATCTTCGTGGAGAATGCCATCGAAGAACAAGCTATCAAAGCCCTTACGCAACACATTGTTCCCGAATTGAATCAATGGGATTTCATTGAACAAGCACAGGTCTTTGAAATTTCCTCCCATCAGGAGCCGGATTCGAAAGGCTTTTCCATTCAGTGCCTTATTCCAGTAAGCGAGGAAAGACGGA
>JBDKFF010000085.1:0-7873 GCA_039798865.1 Bacteroidota bacterium | reverse complement strand
TTTTAAATGAATCTGGTCGACAATCTCGATTTGGTTAGAACCCGGTTGCGGAATGACCGCAATCGAAATCATCGGTACCATATCACGCTTGAAAAATGTTTTTTCATTTTCTGGAGCAAGTTCTGCGCGACCCACATCCGAAAACTTCACGGAACGGTCCCCTTCTTCCCGGATAATTAAATTGTTGAAATCCTCAACAGAGGTCATACGTCCTTGCGTACGAACCGTCAATTCCGTATTGTTTCCTTCGATACTTCCTGACGGTAACTCGATGTTCTGTTTCGTTAAGGCACTCACAATATCGGGCGCCGTTAAACGGAAGGATGCCAAACGCTCGGGGTCAATGTGTAATCGCATCGCATATTTCTTCTCACCCCACATTTGAACCGAACTTACCCCCGGAATGGTTTGAAGTTTTTCCTTCACATTTCGCGTTGCGATCTCATTCAAACTCAATAAATCGCGCGTATTCGAATAAATATTTAAGTTGTATATCGGGTTTGAATCTGCATCGGCTTTCGATACCACGGGCGGATCAACATCCTTTGGCAATAAAGCCATCGAACGAGAAACCCGGTCGCGCACGTCATTCGCAGCGTCTTCAATGTTGACAGCTAAATCAAATTCGACCGTGATATTCGACCGACCGTCCCTACTCGAACTCGAGAGTGTTTTAATCCCCGCAATACCATTAATGGATTCCTCCAAAGGCTCCGTAATCTGGGATTCGATGATGTCCGCATTGGCACCCGTATAGCTCGTCTGAACCGTTACGACCGGCGGATCCACAGAAGGATATTCACGAATACCTAAATAGGAATATCCGATTAAGCCGAATACAATAATCGTTACAGACATAACGATGGAAAGTACGGGGCGTTTGATGCTAATATCTGATAATGATGCCATAGTATTATTAGGTTTAGGCCAATTGCGTTGTGGGAATTGGTTTTAATTGGGATAACATTTCCCAGACGGTTTCAAATGGAATTTCAGTCGACAGGCCATTTGGATAATGGTAAATCTTGGCACGACCGTTTTCATAAGCTCCCGAATAGGGCATGTGGTTTTTAAAATCTTTATAATCGCCGAGCAAAATTAATCCCGGAATTTCAAATGCATTTGCAATATGTGTTGGCCCCGAATCAATTCCGATAAAGAATTTAGCGCCTTGGATAATCTTTGCCATACTCACTAAACTCGTTTTTCCTACGTAGGATATAAACTTCGGGTGATCAATCGCTAAGCCATCTGAAATGCCAATTTCAATCAGGGTCACATCGTATTGATCCAAAATTCTTTGAATTAACGTATGCCAATTTTCGTCAACCCATTCACGCTCGGCGCCATTTGATTTCCGATGGATCACCCAATAATTTTGTGGTAATTGGAGTGAATCATCATTTCCCAAATACAAATGAGGTTGTTTCGACTCTACATAGGGGATATCACACATATCAAACACACCTTTCAACAAATTACCGCGATGGTAATAGTTGTGCATGTTTAAGTCCAATTGGTCTGCTTTCGGGTTAATTAATTCGCGATGGAAATAGCTATCAAATCGTAAATTGCTTAAATGCAAATTGTAAAATTGGGTGAAAGGCGAATGCTGCGTTAACCAAATGCTATTCAGGATGGAATGTTCTTCGATCACCTCATCGATTTGAGGGTGATTTTCCAAAAGACTACGGAAACTTGCCTTCACAAGCCAAACAATCTTTGCTTTTGGATGCTTAAGACGTAACTCCCCGATGATCGGCTCCGCAGCTACAATGTCACCCAAATGTTCAGCCAATAGAATTCCAATAACAGGCTGTTGGAAACGTTGCATCCGTATTCGGATGTAAAGTCGGGCATAAGCCATACATGCCGATAACCAATAGTTCAGTTTTCGGAATTTGTATGCCCATAAGGACCGACTTACATAGATGGATGCCATAAATCGTTTATTCTACGACTTCTTTTATTTCAACTTCCCCATCAGGTTTTACCTGAATGACGCCATTCGTAATCAAGGTGTCACCAATCGAGAGACCAGAAAGTATTTCGACGTTCTTCTCCCCACGGTTACCCAGTTTTACCTTCACGGGCACTGATTTACCCTGTTTTACAATGAAGACTTTATTACCTGATGCTTCTGGAATAACGGCCTCCGTTGGAATTAAGATTGCACTTCCCTTTGATTTTAAGATCAAATTGATCTTTGCAAAAGCTCCTGGAACCAGTTGATTGCCCGGATTTGGGGCCAAGGCACGGATTTGTAAAGTTCGAGTTAATGGGTCGATTTTCGGGTCGATGGCGTATACCTTGCCAACAAACGTCTTCTCCTCATTTTCCGTTTGGAATTCTACTGTGCTACCTTTGCGAATCACCGTGGCATATTTAGCTGGAATCGAGAATTCGATTTTAGCTGGATTGGTATTTGTTAAGGTCGCAATCTTCGTCGTCGGGGAGATGTAACTACCCAAACTCACATAACGGAAACCAATCGTTCCTGAAAAAGGAGCTTTGACTGTCGTTTTAATTATCTGCGCCTTCAAATCTTCAATATCCGCTTCGATGGTATTGACCGTATTGACTGCAATGTCATATTCGCGTTGCGAAATTGCTTCTTTCTGTAGCAAGATTTTTTGACGAGCCTCGTTGTCTTCCGCTAATTTCTTGTTGAATCCCAATTTACGTAAGCGTGCTTGCAAATCGTCGTCATTGATTCGAAACAAAACAGTACCTTTTTGAACAACATCACCCTCCTTGATATTTAGTAAGATGATTCTGCCGGCGATTTCCGAACGAATTTCAACCTCCTCATTTGGAAGAATACTTCCCGTAGAATTAATCATGTCATCCAATCGAGTTGATTTGACCACAGAAACGACTACGGCTGTTTTTCCGCCACCTTTGCCTCCTGGACCACCCTTCTCTTTTTTAGCCTCCTCCTCTGGATTCTTGGTGAGCGATTGCTTGATTTTTGGATAAAACGCCAGCCCCAAGATTAAGGCAATGATTGCGATACTGACGATCGTTTTACTTACTTTATTCATCGTTTTTTATAGTCGGTTTAGGATAATAATCAAATTACATAATTGCTACCATTTAGCTGTCCTAAATTGTAGGTTTATTAGTTAACCAAGGTAAAATTTGTTCGTTTTGGATTTGATTCATCACGAAATGACTCTGAGCATTCCCAATGTTTTTGATGCTGGCCAATTTGTGTAGAATAAAATTTCGGTATTCATCCATGTCGGAAACAACAATCTTCAATAGGAAATCGCTATGTCCTGATACGCAATAACATTCTTGAACCTCCACGAGCGACATGACATCCGTCTCAAATTGATTCAGGTATTCGGCCGCATGTTCCTTCAGGGAAATGTCGCAAAAAACAGTTAATGACTTCCCTAGTTTATTCGGGTTAATGGTGGCCTTGTATCCGGTGATCACTCCATCTTTCTCCATGCGTTTGATCCGCTCATGCACCGGTGTGGCACTAAGTCCCAAACGAGAGGCCATCTCCTTATTCGACATGAAGGCATCCTCATGCAAGAAGGCTAAGATTTGTTTATCTATATCATCAATTTTTGCCATCGACCTTCGGTGTTTCCGTGATGGATGCGCCGGCCGACACAATGCCTTTCAGGGTGTCTGTACGCATAAATTGCTCCAAGCTAATTTTGTATTTCCCTACTCGAGAAAATCGCAAACCTTTAAATATCGGATAGGAGTGACTGTACATGTCACCCAATCCTGTACCCTTCGGTTTACCCGTTTTCGCATCATAAAAAAAGGCTTCCGCAAAAGCTCGCTTGATAACGAATCCATCCGAATTCATAATCTTGGGGATGAAATACAAGTTGTAATAGGGATAATCATTGGACTGACGAATCGCTACATTTAGGTCGTACGATTTCGTCGTATCACTTATTTCAAAGGGTATTTCAACCTTGTTTTTTTGTAGCCAACCATTTTCCGACATCGATACCGTTTGGTCAACGAGCGTGTCGGTTTGGCAAGATACGGTCATGCCAAGCGTAAGGAACAATATAATGCGCTTGTAAAACATGGCTTAAGATGCTGAAGAGGCTTCTGGTCCACCTCCCTCGCGTGGAGGACGAGGTTTAAATTTCTTTTTAAACTTCTTTTTGAATGGTTTTGGCGTTGCATTTTCCCCATCTGCTTGAGGCGCCGCACCTTCCGGTTTAGGCGCTTGCTCTGGACGAGGTTTGCGATCTTGCTGTGGACGAGGCCCCCGATTATCGCCTTCCTTCGGTCCACGATTATCAGGTCTTGGTCCACGATTATCACGTCCTTCCGGTTTAGGCCCACGATTTTCACGAGGTCCACGGTTTTCAAAACGGTCGCGCCCACCTCGGTTATTCCCCGATTTTCCTGCCGGTTTTTTTCCGCCGTATTTCTTATCCATTCGCTCCAAATCCGAGTTTAATTCAGAGAGCGTTGGCTTCTCCACAACCGGCGCATCTGGATTTAAATCCGAGAAGGACTCTGGTATAATTCCTTTCTTATTCAACTCAATTATTTCAGCAACACGATCACAAGAAACCGGAATCCATATCGCCTCTTCGCCTACAATGCCAAACCACATCATGCGTTTAAAGATGTCAGTCTTCTGCAAAATGGCATCCCCCTTCTTCGTTTTTAAACGTCCTTCGATCGTCGGGATCCCTTTCAAGGCATCCATGTAGGTCTCTAATTCATAATTCAAGCAACATTTCAAACGCCCACACTGACCACTTAATTTCACGGGATTCAGTGATAAATTCTGGTAGCGTGCTGCGGAAGTCGTGACATTTTTAAAGTCTGTCAGCCAGGTTGAACAACATAATTCTCGTCCACATACTCCGATTCCTCCTAAACGCCCTGCCTCTTGACGTAAGGAAATCTGTTTCATTTCCACCCGTACTTTGAATTCAGTCGCCAAGAGTTTAATCAACTCCCGGAAATCCACCCGGTCGTCGGACGAATAATAAAATACGGCTTTCGTGCCATCCGATTGGAACTCCACGTCGGATAGCTTCATGTTAAGCTTTAAATCACGAATGATTTGACGGCCGCGGTACATCGTCGGCATATCACGGGCAATCATTTGCTCGTGTTTTTCAAGATCTTTTTCGTTGGCAACACGTACGATGGTCTTTAAATTATCATCGTCTTTGATGCCCTTTTTCAATAATTGCAAACGGACTAATTCCCCTTGAAGGGAAACAATACCCAAATGCAATCCTGTCGTCGATTCGATCATGACCGCATCGCCCGTGTGTAATTCCAACTTGTTTACATTGCGGAAATATTCCTTGCGCCCGCCTTTGAATTTGACTTCTACGACGTGGAAACGCTGAAATTGCGGCACATCAAGGTCGGAAAGCCAGTCAAAGACATTCATTTTGTTGCAGCCACCTGAGCCACACCCCCCGTTACTTTGACAACCTGCTACTTCGCCTGTTGCGCCTTTGGATCCACATGACCCTGTTGAACACGATTTACATGCCATATTATGTGTTGGATTGGCTTTTATCCCTTATACCGTAGGACGTCAAGACCAATATCTCGTCTAAAATTTTTCCCTTCGAATTGGATCGCCAACGCCGCCTTTTGAGACTTTTGTATGGCTTTTTCCAAGGTATTCGAAGTGCCTGTTAAGGCAATTACTCGGCCTCCATTCGTAAGGAGTTGGCCTTCCTGCTCCTTTGTGCCCGCTTGGAAAATATGTGCATCCGTCACTTGGTCTAAGCCCGTGATGACATCTCCTTTGCGGTAATCTTCGGGATATCCTCCCGCAACCACCATGGTTGTCACAGCATATTGTGCTGAGATTTGAATTTTTTCTTCGTTCAAGGTCCCTTTGGCAGCCGCAAGAAGCAAAGATAAGAAATCTGATTCGATTCTAGGTAATACGACCTCTGTTTCCGGATCCCCCATCCGGGCATTGTACTCAATCACATAGGGCTCACCCTCATGATTCATCAGCCCAATAAAGATGAAGCCTTGGTATTTGATTCCATCGGCCTTCAATCCAGCCAATGTCGGCTTAATCACCCGATTATCCACATGTTCCATAAATGAGGCTGTCGCAAACGGAACCGGAGAAACGGCACCCATTCCTCCCGTGTTCAATCCCTCATCATTTTCACCAATTCGCTTGTAATCCTTGGCTTCGGGTAACACCACATAGTTTTCACCATCCGTCAATACAAAGACCGATAGCTCGATTCCTCGTAGAAACTGCTCAATCACCACTTTATCCGATGCCGCACCAAATTTAGAATCCAAGAGCATTTCCTTTAAGGATGCCTTTGCTTCCTCCAAAGTTTGTGCAATAATCACTCCCTTACCCGCTGCTAAACCATCTGCCTTCAAGACAATCGGAAGCGACTGCGTTTCGAGATAGGCCAAACCAGCTTCCACACTTTCCTTCGTAAAGGTCTGCGATGCAGCAGTTGGCACACCATGCCGATGCATAAAGTTTTTAGAAAAATCCTTACTTCCTTCTAATTGAGCTCCCTCAGCACCTGGACCCACGATGCCCACATGTTTTAAATCTTCCTGTGATTCAATATAATCGCGAACCCCTTTCACCAAAGGCTCCTCCGGGCCTACCACGACTAATTCAATCTGATGCTCACGAATTGCTTGTGCAATTCCGGCTAAATCTGCTACTCCGATGGCTAAATTGGTACCCAGTTCCGCCGTACCCGGATTACCCGGAGCGATAAATAAACTACTTAGTAATGGACTCTGCGCAATCTTCCATGCAAAAGCATGTTCCCGACCGCCCGATCCGATAATTAATACATTCATTCTGTTTTATTAATTGGCTAATTCACTCAAAAACTTAATGCGCATCAAACGCAATTCCTCTTCACTCACATCTTCAATGTTACATTCATCCAATGCCTGTGTGATATTGTCGGTATCTGCCGACATGAAATAATCGTAGATCTCGTCCTGCTTATCCGGCTCGATGACCTGATTAATAAAGTAATCTAAATTCAATTTAGTTCCCGAATAGCAAATCGCTTCGATCTCCTCAATCAATTCGGCCATCGATAATTCCTTTTGCTCGGCAATTAAATCCAAATCAATTTTTCGGTCGACCTGCTGGATAATGTAAATCTTGATTTTCGATTTGTTGACGGTCGACTTAACCACAACCTCCTTCGCCGTCTCAATTTCATTTTCATCCACATAGCGAATAATCGCATCCAAAAATTGCTTCCCGAACTTGACCACCTTGCCCATTCCAACCCCGTTGATTTGGGACATTTCCTCCTGGGTAGTGGGGTAGGTAGTTGCCATCTCCTCCAACGAAGGGTCTTGGAAAATCACATAAGGTGGCAGGTTTTTCTCCTTAGCTACCTTTTTGCGTAGATTCTTTAAGATCTCAAATAAGGCATCATCGTAGGCTTTCGCCCCAACAGCCGCATTCTCTTCCTCGTTTTCGGCCGCAATATCCTCCTGCTCATAATCGTGGTCTCGGGAAAATGTCAACGGATAGGAGTCAGTTAAGAAGTCTTGCCCTTTTTCGCTCAACTTCAATACTCCGTAATTCTCGATATCTTTCGTAAGTAAATCATAAATCAATACCTGCTTGATAAATGATATCCATGGCGATTTTTCATCCTCCGGATTTACTTCTTTTTTCTTTTTGCGAAGCTTTTGTTTTTTCGGTGCCTGCTCTTCTCCATCGTTGTCTTCATCCTCCTCATCGTCCTCATCTTCATCTTCTATTTGGGCCCAAGAAACCTTTTTGCCTATTCCGAATACAGAAAGATTTTCCTGTTCATAACTCTGGGTGTATTGATTGGTTTTCCCCTCCAACACATCCGCGATATGCTCCGCATCAAATTTCTCACCG
>JBDKFF010000084.1:0-3983 GCA_039798865.1 Bacteroidota bacterium | reverse complement strand
GAAGCCGCCCATAGTCATCATGCCTGGAAAGAATCCACCGCCATAAGGACCGAAATTATTGTACTTGTAATCGGGATAAAAAGCTTCTGCTACAACGATGTAATGATCACCTTTTCGAATGATATCATGCATTAGTAGTCGGTAATCCAGTCGTAAATCCTCCCCTTTTTCTTCCTTATCTTTGATTTTACGGTTTTGTCGTTCTTGTTGTTTTGGGCTCAAAAAGTTGAAGAAATTATCAAATTTCGTAAAGGAAGTAAAGCTGGCATGGGTTTGTTCACCATCCACAAAGGATTGAAAATATAATCCTTGAGAACTTGGTCCCTTTGATGATCCAATGGTATTTTTATGTCCATAGGTCCCCACGATGACTTGCAAGGAATCATTAATCTGCGCTGATTTGGCATTCATCATGGCATATTCCTCATTCGGTTTCATTAAGATTTGACTTACCTGATTTCCATCTTCATCAAATGACTTTAAGACCAATTGGTACTCTTTCGCCTTCTTTCCAACCGAATAGGTCACATTGATCTGACGGTAAACCGTATCCAAATCCATGGATTGAATTTCGGCTTGTCCTTTTACTACCGCGGGTAAAATGCGTGTTTTCTTTTCGTTAAGATTTGTAAATAGAATAACCGGCTGAGAATTTACCATTCCTGCGATAAATAAGGATGCGTTTAGGGCTTTGAAATTCGAGATCTCGATTCGGTCGACCGAAATGATTTGAAACTTTTCGACTTTAGCTTTCTCCGTATTCACTCGAAAGATTACGTAAGAGTTACTCTTAAATCGACTGAATAACAGATACAAATCTTCTCCATCATAACTGTGCGTGACAAAATCTTGGTTAGGGTCGATGTTGGCATTGCTCGACCATTCCTGTTCTAAATTTGTAGAGAATTTTCGAAGGTTAAAAGCCTGTTTGTTCAACTGACTCATTAAAATGACCCCCTTGTTGCCAAGTGGAATCGTAAACGTTTCTACCTGATTCGATTCTTGTGGAAATTCAATTCGCTTATTGGTTTGACCATATCCTGAAAACAGGATCGTCAACATACATACAAGAATCGAGATAGACTTTTTCATGATTATTCAGTTAGGCTCAAAATTATATCAAATTCGGCTTTTTGAACTGGAGTTACGGATAGTCGCGATTGCTTAATTAATGCCAAAGTGCTCAATCTTTCATCCGCTTTCATCGCTTTCAAGGTCACTGTTTTTTCGAATTTTTTCACGGGAATTAATTCGACAACCACCCAGCGCGTATCCTCCGTGGTTGGATCTTGGTAAAATTCTTTACTTACTTCTGCGAGACCTACGACCTCCATGCCTTCGTTTGAGTGATAAAAAAACACCCAATCGCCTTTTTTCATGGCCATCATGTTATTTCTAGCTTGGTAATTTCTTACTCCGTCCCAAACCGACTTCCCTTCTTTAACGAAATCATCCCAAGAATATTTGAATGGCTCCGATTTTACTAACCAATAATTCATCTTTATGGGAATTTAGGGAATTTAGAGAAATCGGGTTTGCGCTTTTCTAAGAATGCATTCTTTCCTTCTTTCGCCTCATCCGATAGGTAATATAATAGCGTGGCATTACCCGCTAATTCTTGTATACCTGCTTGACCATCTAATTCGGCATTGAAGGCTGATTTCAACATGCGAAGTGCCAATGGACTTTTTTCCAAGATTTTTTCGCACCAAGCTACTGTCGTCGCTTCTAATTCCTCCAAAGGAACAACTTTGTTGACCAAGCCCATTTGTAAGGCATCTTGCGCATCATATTGATCACACAAAAACCAAATTTCACGGGCTTTCTTTTGACCCACGACACGCGCCAAATAAGATGCGCCAAAGCCTCCGTCAAAGGAGCCGACGTTTGGACCTGTTTGACCAAAACGTGCATTTTCTGCCGCAATGGAAAGATCACAAATTACATGTAAAACGTGTCCGCCGCCAATAGCCCATCCAGCAACCATCGCAACAACGGGTTTAGGTATCGTTCGGATTTGACGCTGCAAATCCAACACATTTAAACGTGGTACATAATCTTCTCCAACATATCCACCATCCCCACGGACACTTTGGTCTCCCCCAGAGCAAAAAGCTTTGCCTCCTTCACCCGTTAAAATGATTACTCCGACAGACGTATCTTGGCGCGCTAATTCCATGGCCTCCGACATCTCCTGTACAGTTAAAGGCGTAAATGCATTGTGCTTGTGTGGGCGATTAATGGAGATTTTTGCAATCCCTTTGTATTGTTGGAATAAAATTTCTTTGTACTCCTTTATCGTTTTCCAAGGAAAATTTGATGTCATATGGCTTTAATTTGATTCTTCGTTATACGTAACATCCCAGGTATGGTCTGCTAATAAAATGACTTTGGCTAAATAGCGGCTGTATTTAAATGAACGCCCCCATTCATGAGGCGCTACGAGGGAAAGTAAATCTGTTCCGTCTTCTTTCTCGTACATGTAATAGGTTTCACTGATAATGGGCTCAAAACCCATCGCGGCATCATAGATGCGTTCTGAAATTTCTTTACGATCGGCTAATAGTTTAGCTTGTTTGGCTAAAATCTCCATCTGCTCATAGAGCTGATTCATCTGACGATCGGTTTGTTGGCGCATGGCCAAAATACTTCTCCCCTTCGTTTTCCCAGTATCCTCGGGTTTAATCACTGCGCCCCCTGCGGTATGTGCATAAGGAAGTAAGCCCGGGTTTTGAGCTACTTTGTCAGGATTAATGGGATTTAAAAAAGGATCTTCGTTCATCTGGGCAAGGTTATTTGATTAACCTCTTATTAACTCACGAAATTAGAGAATGTTTGGTTAATTTTGGAATGAATTGATGATTTATGCTGCTATTTTCTCCCCTTTCAGATGAATTACCTCAGGCTTCTACGGATTTTGAACGTGAGGCCTTGGAATTTTGTCGGCAATGGAAAAGTGGAAAGCAACAATTTTTATTCCAAACGTCGGGCTCGACAGGGATTCCTAAGCCCATTTATGTGCAACGAAATGCCATGGAGGCATCAGCGAAAGCAACAGGTGAATGGCTGAATTTAGTACCCAAAGATCTAGCATTAGCCTGTTTGCCTGTTCATTACATTGCCGGTGCGATGGTCTTGGTTCGGGCAATGGTTTTGGATTTACGTATTTGCTTGGTGGAGCCTTCCGTGAACCCATTGCGTAATTTGTCCCCAATTTCCATACAATTGGCATCGTTTGTTCCAAATCAATGGCATGATATTTTGGATTCTTCGATTGATTTAAATTCTTTTTTTAGTCATTCCAAAGGTATTCTGCTGGGTGGTTCAGCCCTCTCGGAAAGTTTAGCAGAGCGCACGAAAGTTTTAGCCTACCCAATTTTCGAGACCTATGGAATGACTGAAACGGTTTCTCATGTAGCTTATAAAAAACCTTTTGATATAAATTTTCACGTATTGAACGGAGTTGAGTTTGGGGTGGATGAAAGAAGCTGTCTTCGCCTAAAGGGGGCGGTCACCAATGATGAATGGATTCAGACAAACGATATAGTCCAACTTCAAAATGATGCGTATTTTGAATATTTAGGCCGATTCGATCGAGTAATTAACTCAGCAGGTCGAAAAATACATCCGGAAAAATTGGAACAATTTATATCGAAGCATTTGCCCGTGGGGGTCGATTTTTTTATTGATTCTTTGCCTGATGTCCACTTGGGTCAAATGGCTTGTCTCTTTTACCGAGGTGAATTTTTGGAAATTGAACAAAGGGCACTTATGCTAGCTTTGCGTGAAAATTTTGAATCCTGGGAATTACCTAAACAACTTATTCAATTACCAAGCTTCCAATTTACGTCCACAGGCAAAATAGATAGATTGAAATCCGTAGCTTTGTACCTTAAATCCAAGTAAATGAAAGCAGCGCGTCTCGAAAAAAAGTTTCAATTGTTTTACGAAAGTCCGAATAATGTACCAGCCCCCTATCATTT
>JBDKFF010000083.1:0-2624 GCA_039798865.1 Bacteroidota bacterium | reverse complement strand
GCGATTTTGAAAAACTAGTTCAAGTAATTATCAATTTACTTTCTAACGCCATCAAAAACATTGAGCCTGAGAAAGGAGTGATTCAAGTTCGCTTATTTGAAAATGCAACACACTTATTCCTAGCCGTGGAAGACAACGGCATTGGAATTGACCCCAAATACCACGATCAAATTTTCGAAAAGTTTAAACAAGTTGATAACCCCAATCGAAAAATTGATAGTTCAGGTCTTGGCCTCTCCATTTCGAAAAAAATTATTGAAATGCACCATGGAACGATCCAATTAGAAAGTTCATTGGGTCATGGTGCCAAATTTATCATTAAATTACCCATTCATAAAACAGCCTAAGATGCGAATATTAATTGCCGATGATGAACCTGCCATCCTGATGTCACTTGACTTTCTCATGCGAAAAGAAGGTCATCAAGTTTTCGTAGCACGCGATGGTGAAGAGGCCATCCAACTTATCGAAAAAGAATTACCCGAAGTGATTATTTTGGATATCATGATGCCAAAAGTGGATGGTTATGGCGTTTGCCAAAAAGCGAAAACGTTACGGGCCGACTACCAACCAGCAGTAGTATTTATTTCAGCCAAAATTGCAGATTCCGACATTGAAAAAGGATATCAAATGGGGGCTGATTTATACATCCCTAAGCCATTTTCCAACAGAGATATGGTCAAAAAAGTACAGGAATTATACGAGAAACTAAAAAACTAACCTACATACCCATGAGAATTACATCCTTAGCACAATACCATGAAACCTACGCTGAAAGTGTAAATCACCCCGAACAATTCTGGGCAAATATCGCCCATGAATTTGATTGGATTAAACCCTTTACCAAAGTCCTTGATTGGAGTTTTGAGGATTATTCGGTCAAATGGTTCGAAGATGGCCAAATGAATATCACTGCCAATGCAATCGATCGTCATTTAAAAACCATCCCCGATCAGGCTGCCATTATTTATGAACCCAACGAACCGGGTGATGAGGCGATTACCTTGACCTATCGCCAGCTTCATGAACGGGTTTGTAAATTTGCCAATGTTTTAAAATCGCAAGGCGTATCAAAAGGTGATCGTGTTTGTATCTACATGCCCATGATTCCCGAATTAGCCATTGCGGTGTTAGCCTGCGCGCGAATTGGCGCCATTCACTCGGTTGTTTTTGGAGGCTTTTCGGCACAATCGATTACCGATCGCATCAATGATTCGCAATGCAAATTGGTCATCACAACAGACGGTGCAGTACGCGGGAATAAAACCATTCCCATGAAAGAAACCGTGGATGATGCATTAATTTCTTGTCCTTGTGTAGAAACAGTCATTGTCAAAACACGTACGAAGACCCCGATTGCGATGTTGAAGGGCCGTGACCTCTGGTGGGAAGAGGAAGAAGCGCAAGCTTCCACGGATTGTGCTCCAGAGGCCATGAATGCCGAGGATCCCTTATTCATTTTGTATACCTCGGGCTCAACAGGTAAACCCAAAGGTGTTGTACACACGTGTGGGGGCTACATGGTCTATACGGCCTATACCTTTGCCAATGTATTTCAATACAATCCAGGTGATGTATTCTTCTGTACTGCAGACATCGGTTGGATCACAGGTCACTCCTATTTAGTCTATGGCCCATTATTGAATGGAGCAAAATCGGTGCTTTTTGAGGGAGTTCCTACCTATCCGGATGCTGGACGGTTCTGGGACATCATCAAACGACACCAAGTCAATATATTCTATACAGCCCCAACGGCGATTCGCTCTTTAATGGGCTTTGGAGATGAATATTTAGCTGGAAAAGATTTGAGTTCTTTGCGTGTTTTAGGATCCGTGGGTGAGCCGATCAACGAAGAAGCTTGGCAATGGTATCACGAAAAAATCGGACAAGGTAATTGTCCCATCGTGGATACTTGGTGGCAAACGGAAACGGGCGGATTAATGATCTCTCCGATCGCAGGAATCACCCCATTAAAGCCCGCCTTCGCGACCTTACCCCTTCCAGGTGTCCAACCGATTTTGGTGGACGAAAACGGCAAGGAAATCGAAGGTAACGGAGTCAATGGAAATTTATGCATCAAATATCCATGGCCATCCATCATCCGAACGACTTACGGAGATCATGAGCGTTGCAAGACAACCTATTTCTCCACCTATCCAGGACTTTATTTCACAGGTGACGGATGTATGCGGGATGAGGACGGATATTACCGAATTACCGGTCGGGTCGATGACGTCATGAACATCTCGGGCCATCGCATCGGAACCGCGGAGGTCGAGAATGCCATCAATATGCATACCGGAGTCATCGAATCAGCAGTGGTCGGTTTTCCACATGATGTGAAGGGACAAGGAATCTATGCCTATGTCATTTGTGAACACCCAACGATCGACGATGAACTTACACGAAAAGACATCGCGGCAACCGTCGCACGAATCATAGGTCCTATAGCCAAACCCGATAAGATTCAATTTGTCACAGGACTTCCGAAAACACGCTCAGGCAAAATCATGCGTCGCATTTTACGCAAGGTCGCAGAAGGCGAATTTGGTAGCTTAGGAGACACCTCTACCCTATTGGATCCGAGTGTGGTGGATTCGATTATTAAGGGGGCGCAATAAATT
>JBDKFF010000082.1:0-3406 GCA_039798865.1 Bacteroidota bacterium | reverse complement strand
ATTTAACATCTTTTTTGTCAAGCCTCGAAGAATTTCGGGGCTTGATTATTTTTAGCATACAAACAGATGGAGTCACAAAATATTAGAATTGCCGTACAGAAATCAGGACGTTTAAGCGAGGAATCCTTAAAGTTATTTAAAGCCTGTGGCATTAAATTTGAATCAGGTGGTTCAAAGCTTAAGACTGTTTCGAGTAATTTCCCGATTGAATTTTTATTTCTACGCGATGATGACATTCCGGGTTACGTTGAAGATGGCGTAGCTGATTTGGGCGTTATTGGTGAAAATGTACTCATGGAACACATTCGACAAGTGAATGTTGTTAAGGAATTAGGATTCTCTAAATGTCGTTTATCTTTAGCGATACCTCGTAATGAGCAATATACCGACTTATCTTATTTCGAAGGTAAGAATATAGCTACCTCCTACCCCAACTTAACGAATGCGTTTTTAGCCAAACAAGGTATTAACGTAACGACGCATGAGATATCAGGATCTGTTGAAATCGCACCGAGTATTGGGCTTGCAGAGGCAATTTGCGACATCGTATCTACGGGTGGAACGCTATTAAGCAATGGACTTAAAGAAGTAGCAACCGTTTTCCAAAGCCAAGCTGTTTTGATCGCTAGCAAACAATTAAATGCAGAAAAACAGGCTATTTTGGATAAATTGTTGTTTCGTATTGACTCTGTACAACGCGGACAAAATGCGAAATATGTAGTATTGAATGCAAAAGAAAGTGATGTGGCCAATATCAAAGCTTTATTACCAGGAATGAAAGCACCATCGATTATGCCATTGGCAGAAGGTGGTTGGGTATCCATTCATTCGGTGATTTCTGAAAATGATTTTTGGGATATCATTGAGGCATTGCGTGAGGCAGGTGCTCAAGGAATATTAGTTCTACCGATTGAAAAAATGATTCTTTAAGATGTTTTCAATTATCAAATTTCCGGAAAAATCGACTTATAAGTCCATTCTTTCTCGTCCCTCATTAGATGGGCAGTCGTTAGATGAACTTATCAAATCGGTATTTGATCAAGTAAAAAAAGATGGCGACCATGCCTTAAAGGCATTAAGCTTACAATTTGATAAAAAGGAAATTGACCAATTAGCCTATACGGAAGTTGAAATTGAATCCAACGCGAAGTTGGTACCCGAATCGCTTCAAAATGCTATACGGGTAGCCTATGATAACATTTATAAGTTTCATGCGTCCCAGCAACACATTAGCACAAAAATCGAAACGAGTCCGGGAGTATTTTGCTGGCAAAAATCCTCGCCCATCGAACGCGTAGGTATTTACATTCCTGGTGGAACGGCTCCTTTATTTTCAACGATCTTAATGCTGGCAATCCCAGCTAAAATTGCAGGTTGCAAAGAAATCGTATTGTGCACACCGGGCGAGCATCCTGCCCTATTTTATGCAGCTAAATTATGCGGCGTTACTCAAATGTTTAAATTAGGTGGCTCCCAAGCAATTGCTGCGATGGCTCAAGGAACTGAAAGTGTTCCTGCCGTTTATAAAATATTTGGACCGGGTAATCAATATGTGACAGCGGCGAAAATGTATGCCAATCGAATGGGTATTGCCATCGATATGCCAGCAGGACCTTCAGAAGTAGCCGTTTTTGCGGATGAAACGGCCAATCCAGCTTTTATCGCATCAGATTTACTCTCACAAGCAGAGCATGGGCATGATTCGCAAGTGATTTTAATAAGTACAAAAGAAGAAATCATTCAACAAACTTTTGTGGAATTAGAGGCGCAATTAGCGACTTTACCCCGTAAAGATTATGCCGAAAATGCATTAAAGAATTCCAAATTCATTTTAGTGAAATCAAACGCAGAAGCGATAGAATTGCTCAATGAATATGGAGCAGAGCATCTAATTTTGGCTTGTGAAAATGCCGAAGAATTTGCAGAATCAATCACGAGTGCAGGATCTATATTTTTAGGACATTATACACCCGAATCTGCGGGAGATTATGCTTCGGGGACGAATCATACACTTCCAACCAATGGATTTGCGAAAGCATACTCAGGTGTAAACTTGGATAGTTTTGTCAAAAAAATCACCTTACAATCCATTACACAAAAGGGACTCCAAGAAATTGGCCCAAGTATCATTGAAATGGCAGAAGCAGAATCTTTACAAGCACATGCAAATGCTGTTAAACTACGATTGAGCTAATGAATTATCAGGATTACATATTACCGCATATTTGGAATTTAAAACCCTATTCATCCGCAAGAGATGAATTTAAAGGTTCTGAAGGTGTCTTTTTAGATGCCAATGAAAACCCGGTAGGTTCTGGAAATGAGGGGAACAATTGGAATCGTTATCCAGATCCCTTGCAACATGCGATTAAATCCAAATTGGCAAAGATTAAAAATTGCTCGGAGGACCAAATATTTTTAGGAAACGGTTCAGACGAAGCCATTGACTTGGTCATGCGCATGTCCTGTGAGGCACAAAAGCATAACATTATCATCTGCCCGCCTACCTATGGAATGTACGAGGTAAGTGCTTCTATTAACAACATTGCCATTCAACGCGTTAATTTAACTCCTGCTTATCAATTGGATGTTGACGGCATTTTGAAATCAATTAATGAAAACACCCGTATAATATTCATTTGTTCCCCCAATAATCCGACCGGGAATAAGTTGAATCGCAATGACATTTATAGAATTCTGAGCAACTTTACTTCGGGATTTGTACTTATCGATGAAGCCTATATCGATTTTTCCGATGAGACTAGTTTCATTCAAGAATTGAATAAATTTCCTCAGTTAATCGTATTACAAACTTTATCGAAGGCATATGGTCTTGCATCCCTTCGTTTAGGAATGGCATACGCGAATCCCGAACTTATCAAGCTTTTGAATAAAATCAAGCCTCCTTATAATATCGGTGGTGCAACCCAAGAAATCGTCATGGAGGCGTTGAATAATACAACATTTGTTCATCAATCCATTGAACTGATTAATGAAGAGAAAATCAAATTACTTGTTGAATTCTCAAAAATTCCTCAAGTAATTCAGGTGCATCCTAGCCAAGCCAACTTTTTATTAGTTAACTTTGAGAAAGCTCAAGCTTTATTTGATTATTTGATTGATGAAAAGGTCATAACGCGAAACAGATCAAATGTATCCTTGTGCGAAAATAGTATTCGGGTAACAATTGGCCTACCTAATGAGAATGCCTTGTTAATCGAAAAGATTAAATCGTTTTACCTATGAAAGGTCAACTTGCTAGAATAACGCTCATTTTTGCATTGTTGCTGTCAAGCACAGTTACTTATGGTCAACTGAAGGATTGGGCAGCGGGTTTTCGTGTGGGCGAACCTGGTGGTTTCATGGCAAGGAAATATTCTGAAAATGGCGTTAATGCGATTGAAAT
>JBDKFF010000081.1:0-15599 GCA_039798865.1 Bacteroidota bacterium | reverse complement strand
GCATTACCTTGTTCACGCAAGGAGCTGATTTGCGTATCGATATCCGCTAGAAAATCTTGGATGCGTTGTTTGAATTCGTACGATTTTGCGCGCAAAGCATCGTCCGAAAGCTCATGCAAACGTGCATACTCCTCTTTGATCTTCTCCACGATCGGCATGATTGCCTTGATGTCACGTTCTGACTTCGTACCAAATATTTTTGTAACGGTTTTGCTTAGTATTGAAAACATGGTAAAATGGGGCCTACCTAGGCTTGGTCTTAATTTAATTGGCAATTTACCAATTTGAATTTTTATCCTTGCTATGTTCGAAGAATTAATCCAAAATTTTTACGGATTTCGGTATGAATTCATTTGTTTTGTAGCTCAATCAAGATTTGCTATGGCTGATTATCCAACACCTCCTCGTCGCGCTCCGCGCAAGAAACTCAAAATGCCTCTATTTGGAGGGATGTTAGGCGGAGGTACTGGCCAAGGGGGAACGAAAAATTTCTCTACCTACCTTTTTGTTCTGGTGGGGCTGGGGATGTTGGGTCAGGCTATTTTACCCCAACTTTGGGCGGAGAAAGTTTATGATTCGGAATCCGAGGTTCGTGAAATGGAAATTGATGGTGCGATCCGGAAAAAATATTTTGACGCGAGTGACCGTGCTGAGATTCATTACATTTTAGTGGTGAAAGAAAAAGGAGGGAAGCGAAAGAAAATAGACCTCTATCAGGCGGATTCTACTTTTTTTGAGCAAGTAGCTGTTCCTCAGCGACTTAAAAAAGAGTCGGGTAGTCTGAAAGTTCGAGTAAACCGATTCAGCAAACCGGATACGACACTCGAAATAAGATTTAATAAATAATAATTATCAGTTTTTTGATAATCGATATTTAGCCCCTATCTTGGGTTTGATTTACAGTTCTATCATGCCCACACTTACCCTCCCGAATGCTAAACATTTACTAGCTCGTACGCTATTTGGTTACACCAAAGAGCAGCTGCAACTAGCCATGGGTTATGGTTCTTTGGAAGATTTAATCGACAAGGCTTTGTTGGCCGATGTTGCATTACCAGCTCCACCAAACACTTGGGTAACTACCTTACCTGCGCAAGCCCAGCAAGATTCGGGAGATGCCGGAAGATGGTATCGGGAGTTAAATTATTGGTGGAACAATCGCATGTTCGCTCAGGGTATTAATTTACAAGAAAAGATGGTCTTGTTTTGGCATAATCATTTTGCCTGTGAACGAGATAAAGTCAATTACCCGCAATACATGTACCAGCAAAATCAATTGTTTCGAAAATTTGCCTTTGGCAATTTCAAACAAATGGTCAAAGAGGTCAGTATTGATCCGACTATGTTGATTTATTTGGACGGAAATAATAGTCGGGGAACAGGCCCGAACGAAAATTACGCCCGCGAATTATTTGAATTGTTTGCCTTAGGGATCGGTAATTATACCGAAAATGATATTAAACAAGCCGCCAAGGTTCTGTCGGGATGGCAAGTGAAAGGCTTAACATCCGCATTTGATCCGACGCGCTGGCACAAGGATGCGTCCGTAACGGTTTTTGGAAAAACGGCGCAATTCAATGTCAATACGTTGGTCGACTGGGTGTTTGAGCAAAAAGCCTGTGCCGAATTTATTTGTCGGAAGATTTACAAGAACTTCATTTACTACAAGGCCGACGAGGCATTTGTTGCGCAGATGGCTGCGGTTCTGCGATCGAATAACTATGAAATGAAGCCCTTGCTTCGATTTATGTTTCTTTCGGATCATTTTTATCAAACTAATTTTCAGGGGAGTCGGATCAAAGATCCACAGGAACTGATGATTGGTTCCATGAAGGCTTTGCAGGTGAAAGCGCCCGATATGGTAAATGTATATGAGTTATCAAAAATACTTCAAATGCAATTGTTCCAACCGCCTAATGTGGCGGGTTGGCCGGGGCAACGGGAGTGGATCAGTTCGACAACCTATTCGTACCGAGGTGGATTTACCGATTCACTCTTAACAGGTAAACGTTATAATGGGGTTGCTGTAACGGGTAAATTGGATGTTTTAGCCTATGCGCGTAGTTTTTCTTCTAGTGAGCAAGCTGGCAAATTTGTCAATGATGTGATTGATTCCTTGATTTTGTTTCCGATTTCGGACACCAAAAGACAATTTATGTTGGATACACTTTTGGATGGTACGATCGCGGCCAATTGGTCGACCTATACCCCGCAAGCGGATGCGCGCATTATCCGATTATTGAAAGCGATTATGCGATTACCTGAATATCAACTGATCTAGGCCATGAAAAAACACATCAATCGGAAATCGTTTTTACAGCAAGTGGCCGTCTTGAGTGGGGGGCTTAGCTTTGGTTTGGGAAGTGTTACGGGTAAGGCCTTTGGTCAAATTCCTGCTGCTTATGCAGCTCAAGCTCAACCCGGGAAGGTTTTGGTCATTATTCAGCTTTCGGGAGGAAATGATGGATTAAATACGGTGATTCCTGCGGAGGATGACTTGTATTTCTCGGCTCGCCCAGCGATTGCCATTAAAAAGGAAAATGCATTGGCTTTGGATCAAGGCATGTATTTACACCCTTCAGCGGTTGGCTTAAAGAAACTATACGATAAAGGACAAGTTAGCATTGCGCAAAACATCGGTTATCCAAGTCCGAATCGATCCCACTTTCGGGCGACAGATATTTGGAATACAGGTTCGGATGCTTCAACCGTATTAGAAGAAGGTTGGGCTGGCCGTTTTTTAAAAACACGCTACCCGAATTTCCCCATTGCCTTGGCGCAACACCCGATGGCAGTACAATTAGGTTCTGTGGAATCGCTGCTTTTTCAATCCGACCAAGGTGGATTTAGTACGGTGTTTGAGGATCCCAATTTATTTTACCAGTTGGTCAATGGAACTACCTCCGACAAAGATATTCCTCCAGCAACATTAGCCGGTGATGAGTTAGGCTTTTTGAAACAGATTGCCGCGGCTTCTTTACAATATGCGGGAGTGATTCAAAACGGAGCGAATAAGGGAAAGAATACGGTGACTTATCCGTCCACAAATTTGGGTCGACAATTTGGAATCGTGTCAAAATTGATATCAGGAGGCTTAGAGACTCCAGTTTATTTATTGAATATTGGCGGTTTTGATACACATGCCAATCAGCTGACGCAGCATGCGAATTTGTGGAAAACGATTTCGGATGCGGTCACCTCCTTCCAATTGGACATGGATAATCAGAATTTGTCGGATTATGTAAGCATCATGACCTATTCGGAATTCGGTCGGCGAGTAAATCAAAATGGTACTGCAGGGACGGATCATGGGACAGCAGCTCCGATGTTTTTCATAGGCAAAACAGTTCGAGGCGGTTTAATCGGTCCCAATCCGAATTTGAAGGCTTTGGACAGCAATGGGGATTTGAAGTTTACCTACGATTATCGTCAGGTTTATAGCACGGTATTGCGAGATCATTTGGGATTAGACAATGTGCGTACCCAACAAATCTTTAAGACAACTTTTGAGCGTTTGCCGATCTACCGTAACTCGCCTGAGGCGCTTCCGGAGGCTATTGTGATGGAATTAATTGCCCCTTGGCCGAATCCAACGAGTGGCATTACCATGTTGCAGTATGGTATATTTGAAGAGGCGACAATTCAATTGGCATTGTATGATTTACAGGGTCAGCAATTGAAATTAATCGATGCAGGAGTACGAAAAGTGGGTTCTTATCAAGCCAATATCGATGTGACAGGTTTTGCTGCAGGGCATTATTTATTGAGTTTGACTTCTAGCAAAGGAAAGCGTGTGACACGTCAATTGGTGATTCAATAGATTAATTGCTATCTTCGAAACTTGAATTGTATACAACATTCGAAGCGTATTTTCGTTGTTGCTAAAAAGCTAGGGTTTATTCTATGTTTCGACCGCTCGTAGTATTAGTCATTTTAATTGGTTTGGGTCTTCCGGATTCCCATGCTCAGATGTGGTTTTTAGGCCAAAAAGGTAAAAAGAAATCACCTTTCCCAGTCTTTAAAAAGCATAGTTCGATTTCGTTTGGAGCAGGCTCTTCGCATTACATTGGGGATTTATTGCCCGTGGGTGGTCTGCCAACTGCCGGTGCTCAATCCATCCGTTGGAATGTTGGAGCCAATATAACCCGACACTTATCTCCGAATTTCTCCGCCAGCCTTGGCTTGAATTACATCCGTATTGCGGGGGACGATAATTATTTTCCTGCAGTGGGTTCATGGGATGCTAATTCCTTTCGAAACCTTCATTTTCGCAATGATATTAAAGAAATGTCTTTGGTTGGCATTTATGAAATCGGCGGAAATCCTGAGAATAATCTCAAGCGAAATGTTGTATCTCCATTTGTATATTTAGGTGTGAGTGGAATATTGCATTCCCCAGATGCGAGAGAAGTAGCTCAGATAGATGCTTCCGGAAATCCGATTCAAGGATCTTGGCTTTCCGACAAGGGGGAAAGTTTACAAAATTATTTGAATGAGGGTGTCGAATATTCACTTTTTGGTGTATCTATTCCGTTTGGAGTTGGTGTGCGCTATAAGTTGAACAATAATTTAGATTTAGGTTTCGATTTCGGCTATCGGGTTGCCTTGACGGATTATTTGGATGATGTCAGTGATATTCGAAATAGTATTCTGCCAGGATCATTTCCTGGGGCCCGCATGTTGTATACGAAACGAGAGGGGGAACCTTTTGCTGCAAATACCTTAGCTAATCGTATCCCACTTCCTGCTACCGTAAATGTCCCTAAAATTTCGACGGGACCGGATCAATATTTCACGACGCAAATACGGATTATCTATCATTTGCGTAACAAGGTAGATTGTCCTCCATTGCCGAATTAATGAGAAAATTAATTGTTTTCTTGGGTTTATTGTTACTTGTATTCTCGGTACAAGCACAGCGTTGGTCTATGTCGGCAGGCGCTGGAGGAACAATTTACAAGGGAGATTTGTCGGACTGGCATTTATTACCTGCTTTTTCTCAGTGGAAGACGACAAATACGGCGATTAATTTTCAATTGAGGTATCAGCCCAAACAGGCTTTTGCGTACCGAGCGAAGCTAACATTTACGGGGATTGATGGGGACGGGGCAAATGATCCCCAACCTACAGTCTCTTATTCAACAAAATCATTTTCGAGTCCATTGATTGAATTGGCGGGTTTGGTTGATTACAATTTCAAGGACTATCAGGCCAATCGAAATATTCGGAATTGGACACCCTTTGTTTATGGAGGTTTAGGTTTTTTATTTGTGAGTCCCGAGAGTCCCATGGGGCCGAATGCGGTGCCAAATCCCCAAACATTTTTTACTTGGGCCATTCCCTTTGGGGTGGGGGTGAAAGCGGCTTTGAGCGATCGATTGGGCTTGCAGTGGGAATTTGGTACGAGTAAATCCTTGACGAATATTTTGGATGGAATGCCTGCGTGGGGCGATCAGCCAAAGACAATAACCTTGAATAAAACCGATCAATATCTTCACAGCTCCGTGTCGATTACGTATTCGCTCATTTCTGTTTATTGTCCTAGGGATTAATGTTTTGTTTAAGGGACAGGATTAGCTATCTTTGTCTCTTGTATTTTGTAATAATTAGCTGTGAGCCAAAATCTGAAAGACGCTATTGATCTAAACAATCTGCCTGCGCACATTGCCGTTATCATGGATGGTAATGGACGTTGGGCGAAACAGCAAGGTTTTAAGGATCGTATTTTTGGACATCGGCATGCCATTGCCGCGGTTCGAGAGACGATTGAAGCTTGTGGAGAATTAGGTATTCAATATTTGACTTTGTACGCTTTTTCGACGGAGAATTGGAATCGTCCACCGGCGGAAGTAAAGGCCTTGATGAGTTTATTAGTCAGTGCAATTCATGATGAACTGCCTGGAATGATGAAGAATCAGATTCGTTTAAAAGCGATTGGAGATTTGGAGTCATTGCCGAAGAGCTCTCAAAAAGAATTAGATGCTGCCATGGAAATGACGGCCCAGAACAAAGGTCTTACCTTGGTTTTGGCTTTGTCTTATTCGGGAAAATGGGATTTGACGCAGGCTACGCAACAAATTGCGCGTAAGGTAGCCGCGGGAGATATTGCACCGGAAGCTGTGAATTCGGATTTGATCAATGCGCATTTATCAACGGCGGGGATGCCGGATCCGGATTTGATGATACGTACCGGTGGAGATCATCGAATTAGTAATTTTATGCTATGGCAATTAGCCTATGCAGAGTTGTATATTTTTGAAGAGTTATATTGGCCAGATTTCAGAAAAGTCAATTTGCATCAAGCAATCATTGATTTTCAGATGCGCGAGCGTCGCTTTGGCAAAACGAGTGAACAAGTTAAACGTGAGGGCTAGACCCTGGAAATGAAAAAGGATATTTACATGAATTTTAGTAAAGAATCAAAAGGCTTTTGGTCAGTGCAAGTATGGGTGCTGGGATTGGTTCTTTTTGTTGCTCAAACCGCTCAAGGGCAAGTATTAGGCGGTCGGCGCTTTTCATCTGCGGCGACAACCGAATCAAGTTTTTCGTGGGCTGATCCTAAGGAATATGAAATTGTGGACATCGAAGTAACGGGTTCTCAGTTTTACGATGGGAATTCCATGATTAATATTTCGGGCTTACAACGGGGAGATAAAATCAAGGTTCCCGGAGATGCGGTTGGTACAGCAATTCGTAAAATCATGGATCAGGGGATTTTAGAGGAGGTTGAAATCTATGCGTCGAAAGTCGAGGGAGAAAAAATTTGGCTGAAGATTGAGCTAAAGGAGCGTCCTCGTTTATATGCGATAAATTACATTGGAATTCGTAAAGGGGAGCAAGAAAGTTTGAGTGAAAAGGTTAAAACCTACAAGGGAAAAATCATTACTGAAACGCTTAAGAAGAATTTGGAATTGGCCATTCGTCGTTATTATCAAGAAAAAGGCCGATTGAATGTGAAGACTAAATCGACCATTCGGGTGGATACGCTTCGCGGTAATAATGCTACGTTAATTGTGACGGTCGATAAAGGGGAGAAGGTAAAGGTTCGCAAAATTATTTTGGATGGGATCGATGAAAAATCCCGCGGTTTAGTCCTTCGTAAAATCAAGAATACGAAGCAAATGCGTTTCGGTAGAATTTTCAAGCCCTCTAAGTTTGTGCCGAAAAAATGGGATGAAGATAAAGTGAAATTGCTTGATGCGATGAACAAACTAGGTTTCCGAGATTTTCAAATCAAATCGGATTCTGTAGGCAAGGTAAACCCAGAGTCGGTTGATTTATACATCAAACTCGTACAAGGAAAGAAATATTATTACCGTTCAATCAATTTTGAGGGAAATTATATCTATCCAGATTCCGTGTTGAATATGGTGTTGGGAATTAAGAAAGGTGACGTGTACAACACGGAGGAATTGGATAAGAAGATGCAAGGGAACCCGGGGGACGACTTGAGTTCCGTATACATGGACAATGGGTATTTGTATTACAATGCAGAACCTGTTGAATCCGCGATTGAAGGGGATTCGATTGACCTAACCATTCGAATTAGTGAGGGTAAGCAAGCAACGATCAACAAAGTGATTTTGAATGGTAATACGAAAACCTCTGACCATGTGGTTATGCGAGAGATTCGTACATTACCTGGGCAGAAATTCAACAAGTCGGCAATTATCCGTACCGTCCGCGAATTATCTACCATTGGATATTTTAACCCTGAAAAGATTACGCCTAACCCGCAGCCTCGTCCTGATGGAACGGTAGATATTGAATATAATGTGGAGGAAAAGCCATCCGATCAAATTGAGCTATCCGGTGGTTGGGGTGGATTCATTGGATTCGTCGGTACCTTAGGAGTCGTATTTAATAACTTCTCCGCCAAAAACATTGGTAATTTGAGTGCTTGGCGCCCATTGCCAGCAGGAGATGGTCAGAAATTAGCCGTTCGTTTTCAAGCGAATGGTTCAGCTTATCAGAATTATAGCTTCACTTTCACGGAGCCTTGGCTAGGTGGCAAGAAACCGAATTCTTTCTCGATTTCCTTAAATCGAAGTGTATCCTATCCATACAAGTTTAGAAACGCTGGATTTGGGGGTGGTTTTGGTGGAGGTCTAGGTGGCGGCGGTTTTGGTGGTGGCTTAGGCGGCTTGGGTGGTTACGGTGGATATGGAGGTTATGGCGGCTATGGCGGCTATGGGTATAATTCGTTTTCGGTGCCTGATTCCTTGTTGGATGCTCACTTTAATGTCAACTCAATTACCTTCAGTTTAGGAAAGCGTTTGAAATGGCCGGATGATTATTTCTCCTTGAGTAATTCATTGGCATTCTCTCAATTCGATGTGGATCGTTACTATACTTGGGCCTACCCACAAGGTAAATCGATTTCAATTACCTTGATGACAAATTTCTCGAGGAACAGTATTGATAACCCGACATTCCCACGGATGGGTTCTAGTTTTTCTTTGAATGCCTCACTTACGCCACCTTTCTCGCTATTGGGAGGGAATAAAAGCGGTAATTTAATTGAATATCACAAATGGATGTTTGATGCGAGTTGGTTTACGCCTTTGTTAGGGAAACTTGTCTTGCATACGCGTGCGCACTTAGGATTCTTAGGTTCCTATGGTGGGGCGCCAACGACCCGATTTGAACGCTTTGATTTGGGAGGTTCAGGCATGGTGCAAGGTTTCTCATTTAACCGGGATATCATTGGTTTGCGTGGATATAAAGATCGGGTAATCGGACCGTCGGGCTCTTACGGTAATGGTGGAGTTGCTTACAACAAATTTGTGATGGAGGCGCGTTACCCTGTTTCATTAAATCCATCGGCGACTATTTTTGTGTTAGGCTTTGCGGAGGGTGGAAATAACTTCTCATCCATGAGTGATTATAATCCATTTAATCTTTATAAGTCGGCTGGTTTTGGTGCGCGTATTTTCATGCCGGCCTTCGGTATGATTGGTATCGATTATGGATTTGCCTTCGACAAGCCACGTCCGGGAGATTCGGATTTTGGTCGTCAAGCATTTACCTTTTCCATCGGGCAGCAAATCCGTTAGATGTTAACGCAATGAAAAAGTCAATTTTTTTCTTAATTTTGGGAATGCTGTTCATGGGTCAACGGACTTATGCACAGAAATTTGGCTACATTGATACAGAGTTTATCACGTCAAAAATGCCCGAGTATCAAAAGGTACAAGCGGCTTTGAATGAACAAACCAAAGCCTGGTTGAAGGAAGTTTCCGACAAGCAAGCGGCAGTAGCCCAAATGGAAAAAGAATATCATTTGGAAGAATTATTGTTGACCGAAGAATTACGCCAACAACGTATAGCGGTGCTAAAAACAAAAGATCAAGAGGCTAAAGCTTTTCAAGAGAAGATTTTTGGTGAGGAGGGCGAATTGTTTAAGGCAAAGCAAAATGCGATGAAGCCTATTTTGGATGAAATTTCGAAGGCTTTAGAGCGTGTAGTTCGTCAAAAGCGTTTAGATTTTGTCTTTGATAAGGCAAATGATGGATTAGCCTTAATCTATACGAATCCCATCCATGATTATTCCGATTACGTATTAGAAGAATTGGGCTTAGAACTTGATCCCAATCTGAAAAAATAATTAAGATTACCAAACAAAAACAACTAGATTAAATTTTTATGAAAAACAAACTATTCTTAGCTATGAGCCTTGTGTTCGGAATGGCTATTTTACCAGCAAAAGCACAAGTTAAAATTGGATTTATCAATGCTGATTACATCTTAAGCCAAATGCCTGAAGCTAAGCAAGTGGAGGAAGATTTGAAAAACACGCAGAAGCAATATGAAACGCTTTACCAAGGAAAAGTAAAGGACTTTCAAGATAAATTAGCTGTATACGAGAAGTTGAGTGCAGATCCTAAAACGGCTGACATCATCAAGCAAGACAAGGAGAAAGAATTGCAAAATTTGCAAACTTCGATTCAAGAGTTTCAACAAAACTCGCAATCATCTTTGCAAAAGAAGCAAGCACAATTGTTGCAACCTTTGTTGAAGAAAGTGGAAGAAAACATGCATGCGGTGGCTGCTGAAAATGCTTACACATATGTGTTCAATTACGATGCAGGAATGGGAACAGCACCAATCTTGTTACATTACCCAGCAGACGCAAACATGTCTGATTTGGTTTTGAAAAAGATGGGAATTACGCCAAAGCCAGTAACAGCTACGGCAGCTCCTGCAACAGCGGCGCCAGCTACTGCGGCACCTACAGCAGTACCTGCTAAGCCAAAGAAATAATCGATTAGAATCGAACAAAAAGCCCCGGTGAAAATCGGGGCTTTTTTTATGTCCTGTATTACCAAAAATACTTGATTCCTTGAAGTAAAGAAGTTAATAGTATAACCCCTAAGACGATGTATTGAAACACTTTCTCCGGAATATAATGAAGAATACGTTTACCGGCATAGGAACCTAGTATGGAGATGACGATGAGAAAAGGAATGAGAATAAGGTGTTCTTGATGAAAATAGCCGCTGGCGATGTAAACGATGGCCCGACTAGAATCTACGCCCATATCTATCAAGGCCGACGTCGCGATAAAGGCATCCTTTTCCAGATTAAAGGCGGCTAAGGTAATTCCTCGAATGGCTCCTCCTGTGCCAATTAAGCCAGCTAAAAAGCCGGAAAGCGTACCGCCAAGGTATAAGTTACTGTTGGATTCTTTTAATCGCTTGTGGTGTCCTGAAATTAAATAAAGGGCTAAACAAAAGATGATAATATTCATCCCCATCTCGATTTCCTTCTGGGGAATGTAATTTGTCAGCCAAGCGCCTAAGGTTACGAAAAGTACGGCGGGTATTCCCAGCTTGATGGCGATGTTTCGATCGATTCCTTGACGGAAGAGGTAAATCTTGGAAAGATTACTGAAAACATGAAAAACAGCCGTAATCCCTAAAACGATTTTGAAGTCGAGCACCAAAGAGGCAAGGGGTACAAATAGGATAGAAGATCCAAACCCACTGATTGTTCCTATGATTTCGGCGAGGAGGGCTAATAAAAAGAATATAAAATATTGTCCTCCCATGGCATGTGTTTATTCTTGATCTTGTTGGAACAAATGATTCTGAAACAACAAGATAGTCACCACGCCACAAAATATGGCTGCATCTGCAAAATTAAATATCGGAGTCGAATAGTAAGTTCCGCCCCAGATTGGAATCCAAGTGGGTAATATACCCTCCCAAAAATCAAAAAAGAACATGTCGATTACTTGACCGTGAAACCATTGCATCGGTGCGTCAAGCGGTGCATTGTTAAATAAAACGCCGTAAAACACAGAATCAATCAGGTTACCGATCGCTCCACCTAAAATAAGAGCTGTACAAACGAGTAATAATGGTTTTGATTGCTTGACCGTTAGTTTATATAAGAAATAGCCAATCCCAAACATGGCTAAAATTCGAAAACTCGTTAAGATTAATTTTCCATAATCTGATCCTAGTTGGATCCCAAAAGCCATACCCGGGTTTAGCGTATAGTGTAGCTTTACATAGGGGCTGATAATTTCAATTTGACCGTAATAACCCGGTTCCATGTAAAAGTGTACGGCCATTTTGATGGCTTGGTCTAACACGATGATCAACAAACTCAATAGGAAATAGCGGTAATTCGATTTCATTAGGCGTTTTTTCTTCGTTTAACTTCGTTGAGCAATAGGGTGAACTCACGGGAAGTCTGTCCAGCAATTGAGCTGTTTTCCTCCGCGCGCCGGAACAAATAAGGCATAACAGATTCTACGGGCCCGTAGGGTACATATTTGGCTACGTTATAACCCGCAGCTGCCAGGTTATAGGAGATATTGTCCGACATGCCTAATAGCTGAGCAAAGTAGATATTGGGATGGTTTTTGGCCATTTTTTGCTTAGCCATTTCTTCAATGAGTAATTGGCAACTTTGTTCATTGTGGGTACCAATACAAAAATGTACTTGGTTGATATTAGCCAAACAAGCCAACGTGCCGGCGTTAAAATCATGATCGGTATGTTCTTTGTCTTTATGCAAAGGTTCTGAATATTCGTCTTCGTGCGCACGCTGTCTTTCCTTTTCTAAGTAAGCGCCTCGTACCAATTTCACACCCAAAAAGTAATTTTTATCTTTTGCCGTTTGAATTGCAAGGGATAGATTATCCAGCATGTCCACACGGTACATTTGGAAGGTATTGTAAATGATGGCTTGCTCTTTGTTGAAACGCTCCATCATCTCGTAGGTTAACTGATCGATGGTGTTTTGAATCCAACTCTCCTCGGCATCAATGAAAAGACGAACTTTTAAATCGTGCGCGGCTTGACAAATTTCAGTTAATAACTCTTTACTGTGATTAAATGCATCTGCATTTTCTTCAGATAATCCTGATTCCGTTTGGAATTCCTCGAGTAGCTCGACTTGAAAGATTCCGGTCATCTTAAAAACTGCAAATGGAATCGCTTGATTCTCATAGGCTTTTTGGATCGTTTTAAGGATTTCTTGTTTAGTTGTTTGAAAGGATTTTTCATTTTCCTCTCCCTCAACTGAGTAGTCTAGGATGGTTCCGATCTTTAATTTATGTAGGTGATCAATGGTCGCTTCGCATTCCTGAATCGTTTCCCCTCCGCAGAATTGCTCGAAAATGGTAGATTTTATCAGTTTTTTGATGGGAAAGTGTAGGAAAAGGAACAATTTGATAAAAAAAGTCCCTAACTTTACAAGCCAATTTTGGTTCATTAAAGCAAAAATCCAATAGGCTTTCTTGAGTTGGTAATTGGATTTTGCTGAAAAGGCAATTTTCGTGTCTTCGAACGATATTTTAGGTAAGGTTGAAGCGGTTGTTTTGTTCATTGATTTTGAAATAGCTTGCAAATATAAGAGAATTAATAATCCGTTGAATCGGTGAAGTATAAAATAAAATAAACAAAATGTTTGGGGCGAAAGCCTTGTAAATCTGAAAATTATGAATGCCAATTTAGACATTGTACCTATGCAAGAGTGGATTCAGACTGGTGGAAAGCCGTTGATTATTGCGGGTCCATGTTCAGCTGAAACTGAGGAACAAGTATTAGAAACTGCCCGTCGTATCAAGGCGGAAGGATATGCACACATCATGCGTGCGGGGGTTTGGAAACCTCGTACACGTCCAGGAAGCTTTGAAGGTATGGGTGAGCCAGCCTTGAAATGGTTGGTGGAAGCGAAAAAGGAAACCGGTTTGCCTTTGGCAATTGAAGTAGCTACGCCTGAGCATATTGAATTAGCGTTAAAATATGGTGTTGATGTGCTTTGGATTGGTGCTCGTACAACGGTGAACCCGTTCAACGTACAAGATTTAGCGGATGCCTTGAAAGGGGTTGATGTACCCGTATTGGTAAAGAATCCGGTTAATCCAGATTTAGCGCTTTGGGTAGGTGCATTTGAGCGTTTACAAGGTTCAGGTATTAAGAAATTGGGAGCTATTCACCGTGGTTTTTCAAACGCACAGGAAACGAAATACCGTAACTCACCGATGTGGGCGATGGCTGTTGAATTGAAGCGTTTGTTCCCTCAAATGCCAATGATTGGTGATCCATCTCACATGGCTGGAAAGCGTGCTTTATTGATGGAATTGTCTCAACGTATTTTGGATTTGAACTACGATGGTATGATTATTGAGACGCACCGTGATCCGGATGCGGCTTGGTCGGATGCTTCCCAACAAGTTACTCCTGAGAAATTGGGTGAGATGTTACGCGAATTAGAAGTTCGTAATGCGAATTACGGTTCTGATTTCTCGGATGAATTAGCTAGCCTTCGTGAGAAAATTGACAATATCGACCGTGAGTTAATGGAAGTATTGGCAGCACGTATGTCGGTGGTAGAGAAATTAGGCGAATACAAGCGTGATAATAACGTTGCAGTATTGCAATTAGATCGTTGGAAGCAATTGCACAATGATCGCGCGAATCAAGCGAAGGGTTTAGGTTTATATCCTGAGTTCGTAGAGGAGATGTTCAAGTTAGTTCACTTGGAATCCATTCGTAAGCAAACGGAAGTGATGAATTCAGCTACGGCTTAATTTATATTTCGCTTTTTGAATTTGGAACCCCAGGAGAAATCTTGGGGTTTTGCTTTTTACTAGGTAAGAGGTTAGAGGTTAGAGGTAAGAGGTGAGAGGTAGGAGTGGAATATGAAGATAATATTCAGGCCAAATAATCCCAACCTTCCACCTCTTACCTCTTACCTCTAACCTCTAACCTCTCACCTACTAACCTTATAGCTCCCCCAAACCACCAAAACCATCCCTAAGCACACCAAGAGCGTCGGGAAACCATGACCCAAGGCGATCTCAATGGCAATGGAAAAGACAACGGCGCTATTTCCCACAGCACCTACGATGCTCGTCTTTTCATGCAGTAAAGCTTGGGTGGTAAAATATTGTACGCCTAAGGCTAATAAACCCATGATGAGTGCTTGAATCCATTCCATGGAAGTGGGCATAACCCATTTTCCAGTGAAAAAACTATTTGGCATGTCGCCAAAGGTACCCAGGCAAAGGGAAATCACTGAAGCAATTAAGCCCGCACCCATGAAGGATACCACAACCCAGCGTGAGTCATAATATTTTTGAGCTTCCTTGATGGCCAAATATCCCAACGCAGTTCCCATGGCATAAACGATTCCGGTTGCATGGTTAAACCATTGTCCAGTGGCCTCCGGTTGGAAAATCAGAAGAATGCCGAAAAAGCCGACCAACAAGAACAATACCTGTTTGCCGCTTAATCGTTCATCGGGGAAAATTAAATAGCTAAAAATGGCAATGAATAAGGGGAATGCCTGTCCATAGGTATTCGTTAAGGATAAGCCCAAGTGCTCCAAGGTATAAAAGAGGCAATACAAAGTAAATGCGCCCAGCAATCCACGTAGGATAATGAAATAAAGTTTGCCGCCGCGCTGAATGGCCGGTCGGCGATATAAACTCGTCAACAAAAAGGGGAGGCCCACGGCGCTGCGGAAGAATACGAGTTCAACCGAACCGAAACGGGCACTCATGGATTTGGCGATGGCCGACATCAGTGCAAAGCACAGCGATGAAATCAGCATGTATCCGATGCCCTTATTTCTATACCAAACCTTGTGTATTTTTTTACGCATGAAAATCTAGATTCCGTCGCCGCCTAATTCGAGATTCAGTCAATTTTTGGTAACTTGCATCTCTTATTTCAAAGGTATGACAAAAAAAATAATTTTTTCTCCTGATGCCCCTGCGGCCATTGGCCCCTATTCACAAGCTGTTGAGGTGAATGGGACAATTTATGTTTCTGGTCAAATTGCATTAAGCGTTTTTGAATCCGGTGCGTCCATCGAGGAAGAGACCGACCAAGTCATGAAAAATTTAGGTCATATTTTAAAAGCCGCTGGATGTACCTACGATAACGTGGTGAAATGTTCCATCTTCGTGAAAGACATGAATAATTTTGCCAAAATCAATCAAGTGTACGGTGCCTATTTTCCGGAGAATCCGCCGGCACGGGAGACGGTTGAGGTGGCCCGACTACCGAAAGACGTTCGCGTTGAAATTTCTTGTATTGCCTATAAATCATAATATATGTCCGCATCTGTTCGCGTTC
>JBDKFF010000080.1:0-9126 GCA_039798865.1 Bacteroidota bacterium | reverse complement strand
CAGGATAGGGCAGAATCATCTTCTGTATTGATTAAAATCTCTACTTCTTGTCCTTCTTTCATCAAATCAGCCATTACCACTAGATTTTCACCTAATAAGATTTGCTCAAATGATTCATTGTCCATGAAGTTGAATCCAAACTCATCCTTGTAAATGAATTGGAATTTTCTGCGCTCCACACGTACCGGGTAAATCGATACGCCCGAATTGAACGTATTATCAATTACCTTTCCGGATGTTAAGGAACGTAATTTAGTCCGAACGAACGCTGGACCTTTTCCTGGTTTTACGTGAAGAAATTCAATGATCGAATATAAATCGTCATTGTACTTGATCACCATCCCATTTTTAATATCTGCTGTAGTTGCCATTGTGTTTTGTTGATTATTTTGGATCGTAAGCCCATGTTACGTAGGCAGATCCCCATGTAAAGCCGCCGCCAAAGGCCGCGAATATTAATTTATCTCCTTTTTTCAATTGATTCTCGTAATCCCACAAGCAGAGCGGAATAGTCGCCGCTGTGGTATTGCCGTATTTCTGGATATTCAACATCACCTTGTCTTCACTCACACCCATGCGATTCGCCGTTGCATCAATAATACGCTTGTTTGCCTGATGAGGAACCAAGAAACGAATATCGTCGCCCACCAAGTGATTGCGTTCCATAATCTCCGCTGAAACATTCGCCATACGCGTCACTGCAAATTTGTATACTGCTTGACCCTCCTGACGGATGTAATGTAATTTTTGCTCCACCGTTTCGTGCGTTGGGGGATAAGCACTTCCGCCACCCTTTTGCATCAAACTTTCACAACCTTCTCCATCCGATTTCAAGATGAAATCTTGAACACCAAGACCTTCTGTATTCGGTTCCAACATCACCGCTGCGGCTCCGTCTCCAAATAAGATACAAGTGGTGCGGTCGGTGTAGTCAACAATTGCCGACATCTTATCGGCACCTACCACAATAACTTTGTTGTAACGACCAGATTCGATGAAAGCGGTCCCAACTGCCAAAGCATTTAAGAATCCCGAACAAGCGGCCGCCAAATCAAAGGAGGCTGTCTCGCGAATGCCTACCGCCTTGCAAATCATATTCGAGGCGGAAGGGAATAAGTAATCTGGGGTTACGGTCGCGCAGATTAATAAGTCGACTTGGTCGGGAGTAACGTTCGTTTTACGTAATAGTTCTTCTACCGCTTTGGCACCCATTACGGATGTTCCCTGGCCCTCACCTTTTAAGATGCGACGCTCTTTGATTCCGGTGCGGGTGGTAATCCACTCATCGTTTGTATCAACTAGCTTTTCTAATTCTTCGTTTGTTAGCACATAATCCGGGACATATCCTGCCACACCGGTTATCGCTGCACTTCGTTTATTTGACATGTTATATTAGTTGTTTTCGAACGCAGCCTTAATTTTTTGGCTAACCTTCGATTTTACTATGTTTTGGCACAATTTAACCATGTTCATGATGGCGGTTGGGCTTGAAGCTCCATGCGCAATGATGACATTTCCATTGATACCAATAATAGGACTTCCTCCGTAATTCTCGTAATTGGTACGATCCACAAATTCGTTCACCATACCCTGCTCCTTCATGATGTTGTAGATGGATTCGCCCATTTTAAGGACAATATTTCCTGTGAAACCATCTGTGACGATCACATCCGCTTTTCCACGGAAAACATCTTTTCCTTCGAGGTTCCCAACAAAATTTAGTTTATCATTTGCTTTTAGTAAAGCGTGCGTAGCCTGTGTCAAGATCGACCCTTTTTGTTCTTCCTCTCCGATGTTCAATAGACCTACGCGTGGACGCTCGATACCACGGGTTGCCGCAGCATAAACGGATCCCAACACGGCCCATTGCTCCAACATCTCTGGTTTGCAGTCGGCATTCGCACCAATGTCCAACATAACCGAATGCGAACCATCCGTTTGCGGAATAAATCCGGCAATCGCTGGGCGTTGAATACCTTCTATGGTTTTTAGAGAGAATAAAGAGCCGACCATCATAGCGCCCGTATTTCCCGCTGATGCGAAAATATCGGCTTTGCCTTCCTTTAAAAGCGCAAACCCAACTCCGATGCTGGAATTGGGTTTTTGCGATAATGCTCGGGTGGGATGTTCTCCCATTTCGATAACGTCATCCGCGTTAATCACGCGAATTTGGCTGCCCGTGTAGGCACGTTCAGCTAAAAGTTTATTAATTGTATCGGCTGGTCCTACCGCAAGAATAGTTTCTTCCGGTGCTAAGTTTGAAATCGCTAAAAGAATCCCATCAACTACTGCTTCGGGGGCATAATCCCCGCCCATCACGTCGATTGCTATGTTCATTCAATAGGTGTTTAAATACTAAATCGAAAGACAAAAATAGCATTAATTTTAGTCAAAAAATAGTATTTTAACGGGATTTTTTCGCAAAGCTCAAAAAAAATCAAAAATTTGGCCTGCCAGGGTTAATTAACGTGTAGAATATCCTTCTACAATCATTTTACCCTTGTAATACAAGTTTCCTTCATGCACGTGTGCACGGTGGAATAAATGTGTTTCGCCTGTTTGACTATCTACTGCCAATTGCTTTGGTGTTCCGAAATCATGTGCTCTACGAGTATCACGACGTGTTGTAGAATGTCTTCGTTTAGGATGTGCCATGGTATTTGTTAATTAATTTTATTTTAAATCTTTAAGTTTTTGAAGCGCTGCCCATCTCGGGTCAATCGCCTCTTCATTCGTTGAGGCAGGTTTTTCATCCGCCCGATCCGTCGTGTAGATGAAAACATCTTCCGCTTCGGGATCTTCATCTGCCAAAAACCGGGGATGCAACTTTTTCATCGGTACCTCAAGGGCAATGAAATCGAATATATCCTGCGACAGATCTAATTTTGGTTCCTTTCTGTCCAGCAAGAACAGATTGTCTCCCAAATCCTCCGAATGGTCCGAATACTTATAAATAAGCTTTTCGTTGACATTCAAGGGGTAATCAAATGTTTCCAACGAGCGATCGCAAACTAATTCAATCGAACCCGTAATCTGCATTTGTACCTGTATCATGAGGGCTGACTTCGTTAAGTCAACCTTTACATCAAATTTGCCTTTTTCTACCCAATCCTGCTCGAAAGCGGCGAAAAACGAATCATCTCCCGCGAAGGTATATGCGTACGTTTTGTCCTCTAATGCGATAATAGGTATCTGAAATGCTTCTAATACTTTCATGACGACCTTGGTTAAAAAAAGGAATGCAAAATTAGGTAATTTTTTGGAAACAACAAGTTATGCGTTTACCTTTTTCGTAAAATCTTCCGACCTTTGGTTTCATGAAACGACTGAATGGGGCATGGCTTGCCTATTGGATACTATTTCTTGTGTTTGAAGTTAGCATCGTAGCGTACATCCAACGATACGACCGCTTTGATCAAATGCGAATTATTAATAATTGGCATGTTTTGCCGGTGGATAATCTTTTCCGAGGGCTAACGTTTTTGGGGGAATTGCTCGTTCCGATCGCGCTGCTCATTTATTTTATATTCAAAAAGAAGGCATGGATTAAACCCTTTCTTTTTTCCTATGCGGCTTCGACGCTGATTGTTCAGGGCTTAAAGCACCTCGTTTTCCCGAATGCCTTGCGTCCGTATTCGTACTTTAAGGCGCTGGATATTCCTTGGTATTTGGTGAGAGGAGTCGAGATGAATGAATACAATAGTTTTCCCTCCGGCCACACGGCTGCCGCTTGGTTCTGCTTTATCTGGGTTGCCTTGGTGTTAAAAAAGCCCTGGGTAGGCGGTATCGCTGCAATACTGGCCGCTGGTGTTGCGCTCTCGCGTGTCTATTTGTTCCAACATTTTCCGGTTGATGTGGCGTTTGGGGCTTTCATCGGAATTACTTGTTCGTCGATTTTTTACTACTTATATCATGAAACTCTTACAAAATAGGCCTTATTTGTTTTGGGTGCTGATCGGATGTATTGTCTATATTCCTTTCTTGGGATCGTCTCAATTATTTGATTGGGATGAAATTAATTTTGCCGAAGCTGCTCGTGAGATGATGGTGACTGGGGACTACTTGACGGTACAAATTAATTTTCAGCCGTTTTGGGAGAAGCCACCCATTTTTATGTGGTTGCAGGTATTGAGTTTTCAGTTTTTCGGCACCTTTAGCCCAGATGCTTGGACTTCGATGGAATTTGCTGCTCGCTTTCCGAATGCCCTGGTTGGGATCACAACCTTACTCTTGATCTTTCGGATCGGGAAAAAGCATGTGTCGGATAGCTTCGGTCATTTGTGGGCATTTTCTTATTTGGCGGCATTTACGCCGCATGTTTATGCGAGTTCGGGTATTATCGACCCACTTTTCAATTTATTTATCTTTCTAGGTATTTATGCTTATTCACAATTTTATTCCAATCCCCAATCGCTGCGATGGATCGTATGGTCCGGATTGAGCATCGGTTTAGGGATGTTGACCAAAGGTCCTGTCGCCCTTTTACTTTGGGGGGCTAGTTTATTGGTATTCGGAATACTGCAAAAATCATGGAAGCTTCCTGTGATTGCCCGATTATTGGTTGGGGCATCATTTTCCGCGCTGCTTTCAATTCTCCTTTTTGCCTCGTGGTACGCGGTAATTATCGTGAAATTGGGTTGGGGAATTTGGGATGATTTTGTGGCGTATCAATTACGCTTATTGACAACAGGAGATGCGGGACATGGCCAACCGGTTTATTACCATGTATTGGTTTTACTCTTGGGTTGTTTGCCGATTTCCGTTTGGGCCGGTGCGCGATTGTTGCGGCGTGGGCATGTGGAGGTGCCGACCGACCTGACGCGCTGGATGCAGGTATTGTTTTGGGTGGTATTGGTTGTATTTAGTTTGGTAAAAACGAAGATTATTCATTATTCGTCGATGTGTTGGTTGCCATTAACTTATTTTTCTGCCCAAGTATTGTTTGAATTCCAGTCGGGGAAATGGACTTGGAAGCGTTCCTATTCCTTTGTTTTGGGTATCGTGGGTTTGATTTTTGGAATCGTAATGATGCTGGTTCCCTTGATTGGCATGTATGCGTTTGAGGTTTCCTCCTTGGTGAAAGATTCTTTTGTTCGAGGAAATTTGCAGGCACCGGTGTATTGGGCCGGTTGGGAATGGATGATTGGCGTTCTCTTTATCGTGTTGGTGGGATGGACGGTGATTCGGAAGGAAGTAAACTATTCCGCGCTTATTCGGTTAATGCAGGGAAGCGTGTTGGTGATGATGGCCTTTATGGCAATCGTTTTGCCGAAGATTGCAGGATATACGCAAGCTACGCCGATTGATTTTTATGTTTCGCATGTGGGCCAAAGGGTATACATTGAAACCGTTGGTTTTAAATCCTTTGCACACTTATTGTACTTTGAAAAGCAGGGTCCGGGTCCGGATGTGGATAGTTTAATGAAACAATCCTCGACAGACCGTCCCACCTATTTTGTGATGAAGTCGGATGCCGAGGATCGATTTAAATACCATCCCAATTTGCAATTAATCAAAGAGGAGAATGGTTTCTTGTTTTATAAACACGTCAATTAATTTCCTTCTGGAAAGAAGAAATGACCTTCGATGGCAGCGTTTTCGTCTGAATCGGAACCGTGGATGGCATTGGAACTTAAGGAACGTGCGAAACGCTTACGGATTGTTCCTTCCTCGGCTTTAGCGGGATCGGTTGCTCCAATTAATTTTCTGAAATCTTCTACTGCGTTTTCTTTCTCCAAGATCATTGGGATGATGGGATTCGAAGACATGTATTCGCATAATTCGCCATAGAATGGACGTTCCTTATGCACTTCATAGAATTTACCCGCCTGCTCGGGAGATAAATGTACCTTTTTTATTGCTACGATGCGGAAACCCGCTTCTTCAATTTGTTGGATGATTGGCCCTGTAAACCCGTCAATGACTGCATCGGGCTTAATCATGGTAAATGTTCTATTTGTTGGCATTACGTTTTTTTTGCAAATTTATCTCTAACTTTGCGAACGCCCAAATTTGTCGGGCCATATGTATTTTTATGTCTTCGATTTCCGGTCTTCGCGACCTTTTAATTCCTGGTCAGCACGTTGTCATCACGACCCATTTTAATCCTGATTCTGATGCGATTGGTTCAAGTTTAGCTTGGCAGCAATATTTGCAAAAGAAAGGTTTACAGGTTGATGTGGTTATCCCGTCCGGTTTGTCACGCAATTTGTTTTGGATGAAAGGCACGGATTCGGTGTTAGATTTTGAAAATGTATTGCATAAGTCGGCGATAGAGGAGAAAATTCAACGGGCCGACTGGCTTTTTTGTCTCGATTTTTCGGGCTTGCAGCGGTTGCATGGATTGGCGGGTATGGTGCGGGCGGCAAGATGTCCGAAAGTGGTGATTGATCATCATTTGGATCCGGAAGATTTTGCGGATTACTATTACCATCGGACGATTGCGGCGTCTACTTGTGAATTAATTTTTGATTTAATTCAAGAGTGGGGGGATGATTCGTTGATTGATTCGGAGATGGGATCTTGTTTGTATTCGGGAATTATGACGGATACGGGATCTTTTCGCCATCCCAATACGACGGCTCATGTGCATGAGGTAGTTGCGGAGTTGATTAAGAAGGGGGTGGATACGAATGCGGTGCATCGTAAGGTATTTGATTCGGCGAGTTTACATCGTTTGCGTTTTTTGGGACATGTTCTAGCGAACCGCTTGGAGTATTTGTCGGAATATCATTTGGCACTCATGTGGATAACCGAGGAAGATCAGAAGCAATTTAATTCGCAAGCAGGAGATACGGAGGGTATGGTGAATTATGGCTTGCAATTGGAGGGAGCAGTTTGGGCAATCTGCATGATTCAGCGTCCGGATGGAGTTAAGTTGTCCTTTCGATCGATCGAGCCTTTTGCGGTGAATCAATTTGCGGCGACTTATTTTGAGGGGGGCGGGCACAAAAATGCGTCGGGAGGAAGATTTTCGGGAGGGGGAATTGAACAAGCGAAGGAAAAATTACAGGAAGTGTTACCTTTGTATCTTTCTGAAATAAAACGAGTTAAAAATTTATAAATATAAACTAAAAATCATGCGTAAATCAATTGGATTATTGGCTGTGGCTGCTGCGATGCTAGTGGGATGTGGCAAAGACAAAGTGGAAGTTATTGATGGGGTGAAAATACAATTTCACGCTCACGATGATAAGGCACAAAAATTAAAGGATGGCGACATTATCACTTTTGATTTAGTCATTAAAAATGGAGCAGATTCAGTTTTGCAAGATTCGCGCAAGGATGGTCAGCCGAGCAAAGGGATGATCCAGGCTCCACAAGGTGCTCCGGGTGCCTTCAAAGGTACGTTTGAAAATGGTTTACGTTTACTTTCTTTGGGTGATTCAGCAACGATTTTAGTGCCGATTGATAGCTTAATTAAGACGGTTCAGGCACCTTTGCCTCCATTCTTGAAGCCGGGAACGGATTTGAAATACACGGTAAAAGTGATTAAGGTTCAATCCAAGGCTGAGTTTGAAAAAGAAATGGAAGCGGAAGCTGTAGAGGCGAAGAAAAAAGCTGCAGTTGAAATCGCAAAGGAGCCAGCTTTAATTGCTGCATTCATCGCGAAGACAGGCAAGACATTTCAAAAAACTGCCTCAGGATTATATTATTCAACTGAGAAGCCTGGATCAGGTCCATCTCCTCAAATGGGTGAAACATGGGTAGTTAATTACCGTGGAACGTTCTTGAATGGTAAGGAATTTGACAAAGGAAGTGCAGCAGAAATGCCATTGGGGCAAATGATCCCAGGTTTTAATGAAGCTTTAACGTTGATGAAAGCTGGCGGAAAAGCGACATTCGTGATTCCTTCATCGATTGCTTACGGAGATCAGCCACGTGGCCCGATTCCTGCTAATTCGGTTTTGGTTTTTGAATTGGAAGTTATTTCGAAGAAATAGTTTAAATCTGTATTACTCACGTACGAAATGCTAGCTTAAATCGTTAGCATTTTGTGTGTGAATAAATTCAATTAAATCTCAAGTAGTTTGAAGAAATTAATCATTTTCATGGGTATCCTTTTCGGTATGACGTCCTGTTTGACGGACGTTGAATTAGCTGATGAGGCAAAAGCAAAAGAGAGCAAAGCCCAGATTTTGGCATATTACGCAAAATTGAACCAAGTGCCGGTTCAGATGGCGGATGGATCTTATTACTATGTGACCAAGGCGAATCCGAATGGGGAATTGGCTTCGAAGGGGGATACCTTGAGTATGCGTTATATCCTTTCCAATTTAGTTACGGGAGAGGTTTTGGATAGCACCAAGGTGCCTTTGGTGTATCAATATGGATATTTAAATCCTGTTTATGCTAAATTGATGGCCTATTTAAAGGAAGGGGAGCAAGCTGTGATGGCGATCCCGGGAACTTCGCAAAGCTTTCCAGGTTTACCTGCGTTTACCCCTTTGAAGGTTACCGTTAAGGACTATGTCGTTCGTAGTCAAAATGATCAAATTGAAGATTTTATCGCGCGCAAGAAACTTACGGTAACAGAGAAGGATGCGAATGGTTTGCGTTTTATTCGTTTATCTCCAGGCACGGGGGAAATTCCGACGAACGGAAAGATTGTTAAATTAAAATATACGGGTCGTTTTTTAAATGGTTTTGCTTTCGACGGGAATATGGCTCGTACGGATAGCTTTTCGGTAACGGTTGGTGGAACCTCGACCGTTATTGGTTTTCAAACAGGTATCGAAAAGATGCGTTTAGGGGAGCGTGCTATTTTGGTTTTCCCATCTTCCATTGGTTATGGAGAGAAGGGGTCAGGAGCAACGATCCCTGGCTTTACTCCTTTATCTTTCGAGATTTATGTTGCCAAAATTCAATAGGGCTATGAAATATATTTATGGAATTTTGTTTCTAGTTGCAGCCACTTTAAGTAGCTGTAACTTAGATTCCGTTGAAGAGCAAACAAATAATAATGAGCTTGATATTCAAAATTATATCAAGCAAAGAAATCTGATCATGCAGAAATCTGCAGAAGGATTATATTACCAATTGAACACGACGGGTAGCACAGGAAAGTTGAAAAATTTAGGTGATTTGGTCACCTTTCATTATAAATTGACTTTGTTGGATGGTACG
>JBDKFF010000079.1:0-4712 GCA_039798865.1 Bacteroidota bacterium | reverse complement strand
CGATGATGCCGACCCCTGCTTTCTTCTATGGATTGAAGCAGGATGAGGAGATCATGATTACGATTGAGCCAGGCAAGACGATTATTGTGAAGTACTTGTATATGTCGGATCCGGATGAGTCAGGCCTACGAAACATTACTTTTGAATTAAACGGTCAGGCACGTCGTTTGAAGATTCTGGATAAGAATATCAAGGTAGAGCGGGCCCAACATGCGAAGGCGAAGGGCAAAGGCGATATTGGAGCCCCATTGCAGGGACGATTGAGTCGGATCTTGGTAAAACCGGGTGAAGAGGTGAAGAAGAATGCGCCATTGTATGTGATTGAGGCGATGAAGATGGAGTCGATTGTTTCGGCGCCGTTTGAGGGTATTATTGGTAATGTGGTATTGAATGAGGGAACGGTGGTTGAGCAAGAGGATTTGGTATTGACTTTGGAAGAGGCCAAATTACCAGAACCGGATGTGGAAGAGTACTTATTCGTTTATGGGACATTGCGTCGTGATTGTGGTAATGACTTACATCGTCTGATTGCGCGTAATTCGGATTATGTGGGCATGGCGACCTATCAAGGTCAGATGTACCGGGTGGCGGATTACCCGGGAATCATTCCGTCGGAGGATAAAAAAGATCAGGTTGTCGGGGAGTTGTACTTACTTTCGAACACGATCAAGTTATTGAATGTGTTGGATGAATATGAGGAGTTTGATCCGGAGAGCTCAGCGAAGTCCTTGTTTGTTCGTGAGCATGTTACCGTGAACCTTAAGGGCAAGGAGATAACATCCTATGCTTATCTTTATAACAAGAAGATTGACCCGAAGACGCGAATCGCGTCGGGAGATTATTTAAAGGGATAAATGATGAAGTATTTGCTTTTGTTCTTGTTGGTATCCAGCTCTTTGATGGGCCAAAATTTGTTATCAAAAGCACATGCACATAATGATTATGAACACGAGAGGCCTTTTTACGAGGCCTTTTCGTTGGGCTTTGGTTCCATTGAGGTAGATGTTTATGCAGTGAATGGCCAATTGCTCGTTGCCCATGATGTCAAGGATTTGAAGGCTTCCAGAACCTTTCAGAACTTGTATTTAGATCCATTGGTTCGAGTATTGGAGTCGGGCAAAGCCGGTAATTTTCACCAATTATTGATTGATAGCAAGACGTCGGCCGATTCAACCATGCCACTTTTGTTGAAAGCCATCGAGCCCTACAAAGCCCTGATTTTGAAGCATCAATTTCGGATTGTCATCTCGGGTAATCGTCCGGCGGTATCGGATTATGTCAAATATCCGGAATGGATCAGCTTCGACGGTCGGTCAAATGAGCCTGTCCCTTCTTTCTTAGCTTCCCACGTCGTCTTGGAGAGTGAGGCATTCTACAAGTTCGGTATCTGGAATGGCAATACGCCAATGGCACCTGCCTTGAAGGCAAAATTGAAAGACTACATCGATAAGGTGCATTCGGCTGGCAGAGTGGTACGTTTATGGGCTACGCCGGAAAGTTTAATGGCCTATCAGACCTTGTTGGATTTGGGGGTGGATTATATCGGGACGGATCGATTGAGTGAATTGGCGGGGTATTTGAGGGTGGCTGATAGTCACTAGTCTCTAGTCACTAGTCATTTGCTTTGGTGCTGAGTCCGGGCTTTTCAGGTGAACTGTTTTTTATTTCATTTTTATTTTATTTCTTGTAAGCTCTTACCTCTTACCTCTTACCTCTAACCTTTAACCTATTTTACCTATGTTGTCTCGTCGTCGATTCATTGCTCAGAATTCTTTATTGGCCATAGCAGCCTTTTTACCTAATGCGAAGAAAAAGACCTATCGCATGGGATATTCAGCCATCACTTGGGGTGGAAAAGACGAGCAGGCGATTGAGGAGCTTTCTGCTTTAGGATATACGGGAATTCAGTTACGAGCAAATACGTATGCCAAATACAAGGATAATCCTGCTGAGATCAAGGCTTTATTGGATGCGAAAAAACTGTCTTTGGTGATGTTCTCGAGTGGAAATGTGGAAATAGATCCAGCAAAGATGGAGGCAAATGTGGCGATGCATGTGAATCATGCTCGATTTGTAAAGGCTTTGGGAGGTACGTCGATTCAGTTGACAAATAGCTTGAGAAAGAATAATGTTCCCCCCACTGCGGATGAATTGCAGCGTTTGGGTGCGGCGATGAATGAAATAGGTAAGCAGACGCAGGCGATTGGTATACAGGCAACCTATCATAATCACATGAATCAATATGGGGAGACGCCTGAGGAGGTAGATGCTTTGGTTCAAGCAATGGATCCGAAATATGTACGTCTTTTATTAGATGTGGCTCATTATCATCAAGGTGGAGGTAAACCCGCGGAGGCGATTATCAAATACCAGAAAGTGCTTCATAGTTTGCATATCAAGGATGTGGAATGCCCCATCAAAGGGGATACGAATCCAAAATCCTATAAATTTGTGGAACTGGGGCAGGGGAATGTCGATTTAGTAGCGGTCTTTGCTTCCTTGGATCGGATTAAATTTAGTGGTTGGGCGATTGTAGAATTGGATGGCGTGCCAGATAAGGCAAAGACGCCTATTCAGTGTGCCCAAATCAGTAAAGATTTCTTACAGGGTAAAATTGCGTATCAATTTTAGTAAATTGCTGTTCTAATTAGAGAATATGTTGAAGAAAAAACGTGACGCGGCGATCGGATTTATTTTTGTAACGCTGTTGATAGATGTGATGGGTATTGGTATTATCGTTCCGATGATGCCGACGTTGATTCGAGGATTTACAGGTGGGGATTTGAGCACGGCATCACAATACTCGGGCTGGTTAATGGCATCTTATGCGATCATGCAGTTTTTCTTTTCTCCGATTTTGGGAGGTTTGTCGGACCAATTCGGGCGGCGCCCTGTCATTTTAGCCTCATTGTTCGGTTTTTCGTTGGACTATTTGTTGTTGGCCAATGCTCCAAATATCACTTGGTTATTTGTTGGGCGTATTTTAGCTGGAATTACGGGTGCGAGTTTTACGACGGCGCAAGCCTATATCGCAGATGTTTCCACGGCTGAAAATCGAGCTAAAAACTTTGGTATGGTGGGTGCGGCCTTTGGTTTGGGATTCATTGTGGGGCCAGCCATTGGGGGAGCTTTGGGAAATATTAATGTTCACTTACCATTTTACGCATCAGCAGTCTTGACTTTAGTGAATGCGCTCTATGGATATTTTGTATTGCCTGAATCATTAAGTTTGGAGAATCGCAGACCCTTTGATTTGCGTCGTGCAAATCCATTTGGGTCCTTGAAACACATGTCGAAATATCATCCACTTGTCATTGGATTAATTGCAGGTTATTTCTGTATTCAATTAGCTAGTCAGGCACATCCAAGTACCTGGTCCTATTTTACGATGAAGGTGTTTAATTGGTCTCCTAAGGAGGTGGGTTATTCCTTAGCTTTTGTGGGTCTAATTGTTGCGGTGGTACAAGGAGGTTTGACGCGTGTCATTACGCCAAAAATAGGGGAGAGAAGAGCTATATCGTACGGATTATTGTTGTGGGCCAGCGGCTTCATGCTGTTTGCTTTCGCTTCCCAATCTTGGATGATGTATGCCTTTATGGTTCCTTTTGGATTAGGTGGTTTGGCGGGTCCCGCACTTCAAAGTTTGATTACTCAGCAAGTTGCCCCAAATGAGCAAGGTGAATTGCAAGGAGGATTAACGAGTTTACAGTCCATTACGACGATTTTGGGACCCCTGTTTGCTTCGAATTTGTTCGCATATTTTACGGCCGACCAACATAATTTCCCAGGTGCTGCATTTTTTGCCGCAGGGCTCGTGGGCTACCTATCTTGGGTAATTATCATGCGTTCCATACCCAAACAAAGCCTTTAATTAGATAATTGGTTGTTTTTCGTGTTTAATGGCGATACTAGCTATTGGGCTTTTTTCTACCTTTCGAAAAAATAAAAGATACATATGACAAAGAAATGGAGTGCTTTATTCTTGGGCTTATTGGTGTTTAGCTCAACGATTGTTTTTGGACAGACAACTGAAGAAGTATTAAGCAAGCACCAAGCTGCCATGGGATCCCCTGAGAAGTGGTCTGCGGTTAAGAGTTTGGTGATGAAGACGAAATTTAATGTTCAGGGAATGGACATTGAAAGCAAAACGTCCGTTTTGGTGGGTCAAGGATTTCGTACAGAAGTTGAGGTAATGGGAAATAAAATCATTACGGCAATTGATGGAGACAATGGTTGGATGTTACGCCCTGCCATGATGGGAGGAACCGGATCACCGGAAAGCTTGCCTGCTGACCAAGTTAAAATGGCTTCTTCACAAAAGTATGTGGGTTCTACCTTGCTAATTGCTCAAAAAGAAGGTGCAAAAATCGAATTAGAGAGTAAGGAGAAGTTAGATGGTGCAGATGTCTATCTTTTGAAGGTAACGAATTCTAATGGTGATGAGTCGCAGGTTTATGTATCCGCTTCAACTTATTTTATTGTAAAAACGTCCGGCAAGATTAAAGCGAATGGCCAGGAAATGGATAGCGAAGTGAATTTTTCTAATTACAAGGCTGTAGAGGGTTTGTATTTTCCATTCACAATTGAAACTGCGAGTCCGATGGGCGGCATGATGACGGTCGAGACTTCTGCGGTCGAGTTGAACGCGAAATTAGACCCAAGCATCTTTGCTAAACCAGCAAAATAGGTATTTCTAATTTATCGAGAAGGGG
>JBDKFF010000078.1:0-4092 GCA_039798865.1 Bacteroidota bacterium | reverse complement strand
CGCAATTCGAGCGCCCTGCCCTCCTATTTTCAGGCGGGAAGGACTCCATTACCTTGGTTCGCTTGGCACAAAAAGCATTTTATCCAGGTAAGATTCCCTTCCCATTGGTTCACATCGATACAGGACACAACTTCCCTGAGACGATTGAATTCCGGGATTGGCTAGCCAAAGAAACAGGCGCCGAGTTAATCGTACGCTACGTACAAGATTCAATCGACCAAGGTAAAGCCAAAGAAGAATCCGGTAAATATGCCTCTCGTAATGTATTACAAACCGTAACCTTATTGGATACGATTGAAGAATTTAAATTCGATGCCTGCATCGGAGGTGCCCGTCGGGACGAAGAAAAAGCCCGCGCCAAAGAGCGCATCTTCTCCGTACGCGATGACTTCGGACAGTGGGATGCGAAACGCCAACGGCCCGAATTATTTGACATGTTGAACGGCCGCATCGCCGTAGGTGAAAATGTGCGTGTGTTCCCCATCTCCAACTGGACCGAATTAGATGTTTGGAATTACATCAAGGAAGAAAAGATGGAAATCCCGAGCATCTATTACTCACATAAACGCCAGGTTATCGAACGTGATGGCATGCTTTGGGCAGATTCTGAATACCTGAACAAGGAAGCCGACGAGGTTCCATTTGAGGCTACCGTTCGTTTCCGTACGGTGGGTGACATGACTTGTACCGCTGCCGTGGCATCAGAAGCGAGCGACATCGATGTCATCATCGAAGAAATTCTTTCAGCTGAAATCTCCGAACGTGGCGCACGAATCGATGATAAACGTTCAGAGGCAGCCATGGAAAAAAGGAAACAACAAGGGTATTTTTAATCAAGCGAACAAGACAATGGATATATTACGCATAGCAACCGCCGGCTCCGTAGATGATGGAAAAAGTACCTTGATCGGCCGCTTATTATACGAGACTAATTCAATCACCAAAGATAAAATCGAAGCCCTGGAATCAGCTTCCAAAAGAAAAGGTTTAGACTTTTTAGATCTTTCCTTGCTGACGGATGGCCTGATCGCGGAACGTGAACAAGGAATCACCATCGATGTGGCGCACATTTATTTTTCTACGCCTACGCGTAAATACATCATCGCAGATACGCCCGGTCACGTGGAGTATACGCGCAACATGGTGACGGGCGCCTCAAATGTTAAGGTATCCTTGATTTTGGTGGATGCCCGACAAGGTTTGGTGGAACAAACGGCACGTCACTTATCAATCGCCGCGATGTTACGCATCCCGAAAGTGATTATTTGCGTGAACAAAATGGACTTGGTACAATACCAAGAGTCGACATTCGAAGCCATCAAGGCAAGCCTTACCGAACTCGTTGCACAAACAACCTTTGAAGGACAAGAAGTAAGTTTCTTGCCGATCTCCTCTTTGTATGGTCAAAACATTACCAAAAAAGCAGAACACATGCCATGGTTTACCGGCAATACGCTTTTAGGCGAATTAGAGGCTTTTGAATATGCCGAGACCTTGGCCCATGCCCCGGCTCGCTTCCCCGTACAATTTGTGGTTCGTCCGATGACGGAGGCTTATCACGATTTCCGCGGATATGCCGGAAAAATAAGTTCAGGTACGTTCAAGATAGGTGACGCAGTACGAGTATTGCCTACGGGCCAAGAAAGCACCATCGCCACCATTGAAAAATTTGACAATAAATTAAGCGAAGGAAAAGCGGGGGATTCGGTCGTAATCACCTTATCGACCGACATTGATATATCCCGTGGAAACACGATCGTATTGGCCAATGATACGGCCGCACCACAATTAAAAGATTTCTCGGCACAGGTTTGTTGGCTCGACCATCAAGCCCTCACCCTTGGCAAGACCTATTTATTGCAACACGGAATCAATACGACCAAAGCCAAGATTTCCCAAATCACAGAGCGTTTGGACGTAGTTGCTCAAACATCCACCGAGGGGGTTGATTCCTTGAAATTAAATGAGATTGGTCGGATCGCCTTGCGCACCGCCCAGCCGATTAGCGCAGATGCCTATGCCTACAATCCTGCGAATGGCGCCTTCATCTTAATTGATGAATTCTCCAACTCGACGGTTGGGGTGGGATTTGTTCAATAAGCTTATTGATATTTTTTGGGGGCGTAGAGGAAACCAAAAGCCTCTGCGCCTTCTTTTGTATGTACCTCATGATGCACATAATGCGCTTTCATGATGCGCTTCATGTAGCGGCTCGTCGCTTTGTATTTAATCTTTACCCGGCGATGCACAATGATATCATGAAAGATGAAGTAGAATAGTCCGTAGGTAGCAATACCCAATCCGATGTAAAACAGCGGCCATAATTCTGGAATTTCAGCTCCAGCAACAATGGTTATGGTCGAAGAAATTCCGAAAACGACCGAAAAAAGATCATTTTTCTCCAGCGCATTTTTGTGATGAACGTGGTGAGACTGATGCCAGTTCCACATAATTCCGTGCATGATGTATTTATGGGTAAACCAAGCGACGCCCTCCATCCCGATAAATGTCCCCAACCAAAGTAAAAAGCCCATATTTGCGAATTTGTATTTTAACCAAAATTACATCGAATTGTTTTAATAATCCACCCGCTCCTTTGCCCGAAATCAATTATCTTTGTAGGCTATAAATATTCATACGCTTTTATGATTGATAAGAATTACGCCCCGCAGGAAATTGAACAGAAATGGTACGCCTATTGGTTAGAGAACAAGTTCTTTGCCTCTAAACCCAACCCGACAAAAGAAGCGTATTCCATCGTCATCCCTCCACCAAATGTGACGGGCGTGTTACACATGGGTCACATGCTGAACAACACCATCCAAGACGTTTTGATTCGCAAGGCGCGTATGGAAGGAAAAGAAGCATGTTGGGTTCCAGGAACCGACCATGCATCTATTGCCACGGAAGCGAAAGTTGTTGCGATGCTGAAAGAAAAAGGCATCGAAAAGAAAGATATTTCACGCGAGGAATTCCTAACTCACGCCTTCGAATGGAAGGACAAATACGGCGGAATTATCCTCGACCAATTAAAGAAATTAGGAGCCTCTTGTGACTGGGATCGTACGCGATTCACCATGGAACCCTCCTTGTATGAAGCGGTCATAGACACCTTCGTTCGTTTGTATAACAAGGGATTGATTTACCGAGGAGTCCGCATGGTCAACTGGGATCCCCAGGGTAAAACAGCCTTATCCGATGAGGAGGTAATCTACAAAGATGTTCAGGCCAAATTATTTCACATCCAATACCCCTTGGTTGATGGATCCGGATTTGTGACAATTGCCACCACGCGACCAGAAACAATCATGGCGGATGCGGCTATTTGCGTCAATCCAGCGGATGAGCGTTATCTGCATTTACATGGAAAAAAGGTACGTATCCCCTTAATTGACCGGGAGATTAGTATTATTCCGGATGATTACGTGACCTTGGACTTCGGAACAGGATGTTTAAAGGTCACTCCAGCGCATGATTTAAATGACTACGAATTAGGCTTAAAACATAAATTACCGGTAATCGACATCTTGAATGATGACGGAACCTTGAACGAAAAGGCAGTACTTTTTGTAGGTGTTGATCGTTTCGAGGCACGTAAGCGAATCGTGAAACAATTGACTGAGGAAGGATATTTAACGAAGACCGACGAATATAAGTCGACCGTAGGAACATCCGAAAGAACGGGTGCTGTTATCGAACCGAAATTATCGTTGCAATGGTTCTTGAAAATGGAGGACCTCGCGAAGCCGGCTTTGGAAAATGTCATGAATGACAATATCCAATTGCACCCTGCGAAATTCAAAAATACCTATCGTTCATGGATGGAGAATGTACGCGATTGGTGTATTTCGCGTCAGTTGTGGTGGGGCCAACAAATTCCTGCGTTCTACATGGAAGACGGTACGGTCATTGTGGCGAAAGACAAGAAGGAAGCTTTACGAATTGCCAGAGATAAATACCAATTATTCGCCTTAGTAGAGGATGATTTGACGCAAGATCCGGATGTTTTGGATACGTGGTTCTCGTCTTGGTTATGGCCAATTTCCGTATTTGACGGCATTGAAAATCCGAACAACGAGGAAATCAATTACT
>JBDKFF010000077.1:0-3355 GCA_039798865.1 Bacteroidota bacterium | reverse complement strand
CATAGAATCGTGGATTGAAACGCGTGTTTGCGTTTCCGATTGGTTCTTCTCCCGACTCATAGGTACTCAATTTCTCTACATTCGGTCGATTCGGGCGAATCAATCGGGCTAAGGTTAGAATAAGCCCTAAGAAAGTAATTCCCGCCAACAGGAATGCCGCCACGTAGCCGAATTGCTCTATCATTTGCGAAGTTTCAAATACCCTTTAATCAAGGTGAATGTTGTGATTCCTAAGAAAAACAAAATGATGTACTGAACGTAATTGATAATCCAAGGGAAATGCTGGCCCATGTAAAAACCACCCGCTACTAAGATCCCCACCCATAAAACACCGCCGACAACATTTAATATGATAAAGCTGTACCAAGGCATGTGGCTAATTCCCGCTAATATGGGGGTAAAGGTACGTACTACAGGTAGGAATCGACTGATTACCAAAGCCATGAATCCATATTTATCAAAAAATTCCCTTGTTGATTCTAGATGCTTCTTTTTGAAAAAGAGACTATCAGGCCTTCGTTGGAGTGAATTGCCAAAAAAACGACCGATGAGGTAGCCCAACAAGGATCCTAGGACGGCAGCCAAGAAAATACTAATTAAGATGGTTGAAAGCGGTTCCTTTAAGACCCCTGTTCCTCCAAACACACCCGTCAAAAATAGCAAGTAATCTCCCGGAAGGAAAAAGGCAAAAAACAGGCCGTTTTCAGCAAAAACGATGCATGTGATAACAAAAAGGCCTGAGCGAATGATCGTTTCGGAATCCGTTAATTGATGCCACAAAAGGTTGAATTCATCCATAATTTCTTCCCTCAAAAAGAGGGTTTGGCCTAATTCTCAATCGTTTAAATAAATTGAGCGCATAAATATCCAATAAATTTCGAATTTTTTCTACATTTGAGAGATGAAAAATGTAATCGCTTTATTCTTGTTCATACTTTTCTTCTCTGGGAGTCTGATTCCCAAGGTTGGATTGGAACAGTCTTTTAAAGCGAATGAACTGCTCAAACATTTTCAAGATCATCAAAAACTCGCTGGGAAAACATTCAGTTTCGTTGATTTCTTGTGGATGCATTATGCAGCCGATTCGAAACATACCAAAACGACCAAGCACCCAAGCCTACCTCATTTTGATTTCTCCGGATTTGCGGGATATGTGTTGCCCACCTTTCAATTAATCTGGTTGGTCGCTCTAACATTCTTAAGCATTCGACGCCTACGAACCTATTGGGAAAACCAATATCAATTTTCATTAGAACGTGTTTTGATTGCCCCTCCCCGGGCCTAGGAAGATTGTATCTCAATTTTCTTACGTAAAAACACATTATGATTAATTCCATTATTTCATTCAGTATACGCAACAAATTAGTTGTCGGGCTATTTGTTTTAGGCCTCATCTTTTGGGGAGGTTATTCCCTAAGCAAGTTGCCCATTGATGCCTTGCCGGACATTACGTCCAACCAGGTACAAGTGATTACGCAGTCCCCGGCACTCGCTGCTTCTGAGGTGGAGAAGTTCATTACCTATCCCTTGGAAATCTCGCTGCGAACAATTCCCAATGTCAAAGGGATTCGTTCCGTTTCTCGCATGGGCCTCTCCATAATTACTGTCGTCTTTGACGATTCCGTAGCGATGGATGTGGCGCGCCAACAAGTCTCTGAAAAGCTAAAAGGTGCGGAACCCTATCTGCTTCGAGGTGCCGGTGTGCCCGAGATGGCTCCGATCACCACGGGACTTGGAGAGTTTTTTCAATACACCTTGGAAGTGGATCCTGATTTCAAAGATCAATACTCGCTTGCCGATTTACGGACTTACCAAGACTGGATCGTCAAACGCCAATTGTTAGGTATTCCCGGTGTCGTGGAAGTGTCTTCTTTTGGGGGTAACCTAAAGCAATACGAAGTAGCAATTAATCCGGAGCGCCTCCGTGCCATGCACGTGACGGTCAATCAGATTTTTACGGCACTCGAAAATAACAATTCCAATTCCGGCGGTAGCTACCTTGAAAAAGGCACCGATGTGTATTTTATCCGGACGGAGGGTATGTTGAGTAGTCTAGCAGATGTTGAAAACGTCGTAGTTGAACAACGTGGCCCGGCCGGAACTCCCATTCGCGTGAAAGATGTCGCCACCGTGCAATTCGGGAAAGCAGTACGATATGGCGCAATGACACGAAATGGGGAGGGTGAGGTAGTTGGCGCCGTGATGCTTTTACTCAAAGGAGCAAGTGCCAATGAAGTCGTGAAAGATGTCAAGGTTCGCATGGAGGAAATCCAAAAGACCATGCCGCAAGGGATAAAAATTGTGCCTTTTTTAGATCGAAGTGTTTTAATCGGAAAGGCTATTTCGACTGTTGAGAAGAACCTAATCGAGGGAGGATTAATCGTCGTTTTCATTCTGGTTTTACTACTGGGTAATTTACGTGCAGGACTCATTGTGGCATCTGTAATCCCGCTTTGTTTGCTATTTGCCTTTGCCATGATGAACATCTTCGGGGTCTCTGCGAACTTGATGAGTTTAGGTGCCATCGATTTTGGCCTTATCGTTGATGGGGCTGTGATTATCGTGGAGTCGATTATTCACCGACTCCATGCGCACAAAAAAGGGGAAATGCTCTCACAACACGAGATGGATGAGGAAGTGGGGATCTCTGCCAAAGCCATTTTCCAATCCGCGGCTTTCGGGGTCATCATTATCTTAATCGTCTATTTCCCAATCATGGCCTTAGGCGGCATCGAAGGAAAAATGTTCCGTCCGATGGCCCAAACCGTGAGTTTTGCGATCGTCGGCGCCTTGATTCTTTCCTTGACCTATGTTCCCATGGCTTCGGCTTTGTTTTTGAGCAAGAAAATTGATCATCAGGTGACCATCGCCGATCGCATCATGAATGGTCTTTTCAGAGGCTATAAGCCCATGGTGGATTGGGCATTTGCCCGACCGAAATTTGTGGTCCTTGCATCATCGGGTCTATTAATCGCGAGCATCGGTTTATTTACAACACTCGGCGGGGAATTTATCCCGGAGCTGAATGAAGGAGATTTCGCGGTGGAAGTAGTTCTTCCTACCAACGCCTCCTTGAGCCAAAGTATCCATGTGAACACAGAAGCCCAAAAGCTTCTCATGAAGAAGTTTCCCGATGAGATTAAACAAGTGGTCTCTCGGATTGGAGCATCTGAAATTCCAACGGACCCGATGGGAATTAACGCTTGTGATCTATTAATCATCCTGAAAGAGCCATCCGAATGGAAAAAAGCATCGAATATGGAGGATTTGGAGGCACAAATGGATGAGGAACTCAATGCATTTCCGGAAGTCAATTTCGAATTTACGCAACCCATTCAAATGCGCTTCAACGAAT
>JBDKFF010000076.1:0-8344 GCA_039798865.1 Bacteroidota bacterium | reverse complement strand
GCCTTAACATCGGCTGGAGGCGGAACCTCATAGGTAACAATCACCTGAGTGCCTGCCTGAGTCGCCTGCTGAGATTGTGTACTTCGCGCGTTGCGATTCTGAATTTCCTCCAAAATTCGCTTCGAATAGCCCTCCGGCAATTCCCGGTGTATCCCCGATTTTTCTGGAGTATACTCCTCCACCATGATTCCGGGCTTAAATTCCATTTTAAGCTTTTGAGCTAAAAGGCCGTATGAACCAAGCAAAAAGAACAGGATGAAGTAGACGTGTTTTTTCATAAGACGAAGATAGTGGTATCAGGCACTTTTTGCCTGTAATTTTTCAAACAAATCGACGAAATCCGTCGCAATCAAATGAGTATGAGCTAATTCGGACGCCGTGTGGGAGGTAGTGATGCCCACAACCTGCATACCCGCATTCAAACCCGATGTTATACCTTGCAACGAATCCTCGATGACCCAGCAATCGGCGGGGTCAACTTGAACCATGGCTGCTGCCTTCAAATAAATCTCGGGATCCGGTTTTCCTTTTTTTACTTCAGCCCCACCGATAATCGCATCAAACTGATCACGAATTCCGAGGCCATCCACAATAAAATCAATATTTCCAGGACCTGCAGATGTTGCAAGGGCAGTCTTAATACCCTGCGAACGCAATAATTTCAAAAATACCAATAAGCCATTCGCAGGCTTCAGGTGATCCCGGTAAAAACCTCGATATAAAATTTCTTTCTCCTCTTCCAACACTTCAATCTCTTCCCTTGTCATCTCACGCTTGTAAAACCATTCAAAGGTATCTTTGGAATTCATCCCATTTAGCTCCCGATAAAATACCTCACGGGTTAAGGGGATGCCATGGCGTTCACAAAACAGCAACCAAGCATCCACGTGATAAGGCAAGTTATCGACCACGACTCCATCCATGTCAAATAATACTGCTTTCATGATTTATATCGTAAGACGTAAGTCATCATGCGCCAAAAATACATTTGGAGGCAATTCACGCTGAACCTCCGCGTGGAGACCCATCATGTGACTAATATGAGTTATGTAGGCTCGCTCCGGTTGAATTTTTTCAATGACTTCCAGTGCCTCATCCAACGTAAAGTGCGAAATATGTTTTGTCTTGCGAAGCGCATTGATGACAAGGACTTTAGTCCCTTTGACTTTAGCTAACTCCTCGTCAGCAATAAAATTCGCGTCTGTGATGTAAGTAAAATCCCCGAAACGAAAGCCTAATACGTCCAAGAAATAATGCTTGACCAAAATCGGAATCACTTCGATTCCTTCCACAATAAATGGCTTATCATCAATCTCATAAACATCAATTTCAGGCACCCCGGGATATTTATTCTCCCCAAATGCATACGCAAATTCACGTTTTAATTGATTGATAACTTGTTGGCGCGCATACAATGGAATTGCCGTTTGCTGCGCAAAATTAAATCCCCGAATATCATCGAGGCCCGCGGTATGATCCTTATGTTCGTGGGTAAACAAAACGGCATCCACATGTCGAATGCCGGCCCGAAGAATTTGCTGCCGAAAATCCGGCCCCGTATCAATGATAAAACTCTTCCCGTCCACCTCGATATGCATGGAGACACGAAGCCGTTGATCACGAGGATCTTCCGAGCTACATACCTCACAGCTACAAGCGATCATGGGAATCCCCTGCGATGTTCCAGTCCCTAAAAAGCGTACCTGGATTGGGGACATTGAATTATTCAGTTAATGCCTTCACTTGTGAAACTAATGCATCAAAATTCAAAGGCTTCGCCAAAAAATCATCGAAACCGACCGCCTTGAAATCCTCCATCGTATAGTTACGTGCATTCCCCGTAATGGCAATCATCGGAATCGCTGCCTTTTTCTGATCAGCCAAAGCACGAACCGCTTTTGCGCAATCCATTCCATCCATTACCGGCATGTTGATGTCCAATAAAATGATGTCAAAATCTGCTTTCGCTAATTCGTCCAACACCTGTTGGCCATTTTTCACCGCATGAATCTCAAAATTTTGAAATTCTAAAATCTTGCGTGCTAAATTTTGAATAACAGAACTGTCCTCGGCGATTAATACTTTTTTCATAAAATTCGATTTGATTATTTGAGGATAAACCTCACATACGAGTAAAAATAGGGAAACAATTGAAATTACGCAATAAAAAAGCGACTCATTTGGAGTCGCTTTTAAAATGAATTCAATTTCCTTATTTCACGTAAATGGAAACAGATGCTTTATCCCAATCCATGGTAATTTGTCCCGTAGGACTGACACCAATCGTGAATTTTTCTGTCATCGCATGTTCGCTAACTTTTCCAGTCACACGCAAAACATCTTTTTCTGCCTTATACGTATAAGCTCCCCATTGTTTCGCGTCACTATTAAAGATAACCGTCCACTCAGTCGGGCCAGGGATGGTAAACAACGAATAAACTCCTTTCGCCAATGGCTTCCCTTGTACCGTCACATCCGAAGAAAACTCGATGGTTGTTGCCTCGTTGGCACCCGTACGCCAAACTTCTCCGTATGGAACCAAGGGTTTAGCTGCTTTATCGCCAAATACCAAACGACCTTTCACAGAGGGTTGTGCGTATTTAATCATCACTTCTGTCGTTCCTACCTTCTGAATTACGACTGCTGGAGGTGAAGCAGGCGACTTTTGAGCAAATGCTCCAAATGTCATTACACTAAATAAAATGGCTAAATACTTTTTCATGGTTATGTATGTTTATTGAGATTACAAATTAAGCCAATAATTTAGTTTTAACACGATGGCCCGGTTACGAATTTGCATGATTTCTGGAAAATAATTATCCGTATACACCAAAAATAAATCAGACGCCGGCTTGTAACGCCATTGTAAACGTGCATTTAAATTCACATTTTTCGTCTGCTGATTCAACTGAAAAAAGGTGGCAAAAAATAACTTGTTGGAAAACGTAATGTCCAACTTCGGACGAACGATCCAAAACCGCGAGGAAACCTTTTTGGCCATCATCAGGGTTGTCCCCGGTATTTCCACATCTTGAATATCATTAAAATCCAAGGCCATTGAAATCGAGCCATAAGGCTGGAAACGATATCCAATATCTGCCGTAATTCCGGTACGCCAACCATTTCCAAAATACCCGCCGAAACGCGATGTCAACGCATAGGTAAATAATTTAATCGGCGAAGAACCATAACGCGCATTAACCGCATACCAATCATGTTCTGTTCCTTTTAGCAACGCCGTATTGCCCATGCGAGTCGCATCAAAATTGTATTGCAATTTCACATAGTCATAAGATAAATAAATTCCGAAAGTCGACCGATCCTTCATCGTACCATCATATGCCACAAAACTTGTATTTTCGGTGTAATCCCCTTGGTTGTTCCAATAGGATACCGACATCATTTTGAGGCTGGTATAAAATACATTGGTCGACTTATTTTTCGGATAAAAGATCTTCCCCGCCTCCGGTTGAATCTGGAAATAATTCACCCGAGGCACATAACCTACCTCCGGATTATAGTTTTGACCCACCCACTGTTGCTTGATCGAAAAGGCCCAATTGTTATCCGCATAAGCCAAAGAGGCCGCTTGTGAAAAATCCTGACCTAGACTCTGTGGACTAATGGTCTTGGCATAAAACAAAGATCCCGTCCAAAAATTATCCTTCGAAGCCAAATTGTACTCAAAACCGATGTCGCGATTAAAAGGCTGATAACCATTCGACTTCTGCAAATCGGTATCTATAAAGGACTCCTTATTCACCATGTACGCCCCAAAATTTGAACGGGCAAACAACTTCCGTTGCAAAGCTATCATCGAATAATTTTGCGTGGGAACCCCCTTTGCATCGATCCGCTGCGATTGTACATTCAAGGCCCCAATGCGCCAATCAGGATTCAACTTCCCACTGACCCGAGCCCCATAAGTAATCGGGGTCTGCTCATAAATTCCCGTCTTATTATTCAATGCTAAACCGATTCGACGCGAGAAAAACGGTCGAATATTCTCCGTCCCAAATCCATCAAATAAATCCGAATTTTCAATAAAAAACTGCCGTTTTTCCGGGTAAAATAATTCAAATCGATCCAAATTCGTTTGTTGGCGATCCACATCCACCTGCGAAAAATCCGGATTTAATGTCATATCCAAATTCAAGCCCGAATTAATCGCCACCTTAATATCTCCACCAATTTGGCCCCGAACCGAAGTTGGATCCTTGGATTCATAATTAGCCGTTAAGCCAGAAAGCCCATAAGGAATAATGGAGATATTCTTCTTCGGTGCCGGCGGCGGTGTATCCCAAACCAAGACCCCCGCATAGGCTAAAGATGCCGTGGGGAATTGACGAGGGACGGGTGCCCAGGCCGACTTCTCTTTGGCCTTCAAATCGTAGCGCGAGAAGTTGATTCCCCAGCGCTTCACATTATCCTTGTAACGAATCGATTTAAAGGGAATCGCTGCTTCAAAAACCCACGAGTCCTTCTTGTAGGTCGTCGCAGATTCCCATTTATTGTCCCAGTTGAGGTTAACTTTGGCGCCTTCCGACATCTGTCCGTCCCACTGAGCCCCCGCCGCATTCGCCCCAAAAGCGAAACCCGTTGTCTTATCCTCAAAGGTGTCAATAAAGACCAAAAAATTATCATTCACTCCAAAGGAAAAATCCCGCTTCATGGACTCGACCACGAAAGCACCCGGCTCCTTCAAAAAACATTCGGCTGAAATGTAAAGGTATTTGTCATCGTAAGCCATCTTCACATCCGTCCGTACCTGAGCACACAGGGAATCGAAAGGGTTACACATCATGAAATCACTTACAGCTGCCGCATCAAACCAAGCCTGTTCATTCAAAATCCCATCGATCTGAAGCTTACCGGTTGTTTTTTGAATGTTCATCTGAAAATGCTCATTGATTTTCTGTGCCTGAGACAAGAAGGGAATGATGAACAAACAAAGGAGAATGAGAATTCTTTTCATCGATTTATACTTCGGTTAACAAACAAAGGTAAGTTATTTTCACATCAGACTTGTGGGTCTTATAGGGCTTGATTATTTTTGCAGCACATTAAATCGAAAAACGCATGGGAAGAGCCTTTGAATTCCGGAAAGCAAGAAAATTTAAACGTTGGGGCCAAATGGCCAAAACCTTCACCAAAATTGGCAAAGACATTGTCATCGCCGTGAAAGCAGGTGGCGGAGATCCCACTTCAAACTCCCGTTTAAGAGCGATTATTCAGAACGCGAAGGCGGTCAACATGCCGAAAGAAAACGTGGAACGTGCAATTAAACGCGCCACATCGAAAGACCAAGAAGACTACAAAGAGATTGTATACGAAGGATACGCACAACATGGTATCGCGATTCTGGTGGAAACGACAACGGATAACATCAACCGGACCGTTGCCAACATCCGTTCTTCCTTCACCAAATGCGGTGGCTCTTTGGGAACTACCGGGATGCTTGACTTTATCTTTACCCGCAAGTCCGTATTCAAAATTGCGGCTAAACCGGAAATTGATTTAGAAGAATTAGAATTTGAATTAATTGATTTAGGCGTAGACGAGGTATTCTTGGACGACGAAACAAATCAAATCAATATTTATGGCGAATTCACCGCTTTCGGTGGGATTCAGAAATACCTCGAAGGACAAGGATTTGAATTGTTGGGGGCTGATTTTGAGCGCATTCCTAACGAAACCAAAGAATTATCTGACGCCCAAGTTGCGGATGTAGAAAAGCTCATTGAACGCCTCGAAGAGGATGATGATGTGCAGAACGTCTACCACAATATGGGATAACAAAAAAGGCCATCTGCGGATGGCCTTTTTTAATGCGTTTACTTTTTCAATCGATATAAATAAGGTGCCTTATGAGCCCCTCCCGTATATTTCTTTTCTATGCGCTCCAAGATCTCAAGACTCAAAATCTTACGCTGGAAATTCGTTCGCACCAATCGCTTTCCTAAAATCGTTTCATAGACCATTTGCAAGTCGGACATCGTAAACGTATCCCCCAACAACTCAAAGGCGACCAATTTCTCATCCAAATTACGACGTAACGATTCGAGCGCTTTCAATACGATTCGATTGTGATCCAAGAATAATTTGGGTAAAGCCGACACATCCATCCATTCTGAGGCATCCGAAACACCTCCCGGATTAACCACAACTTAAATACTCCACTAAGGCATAATAGCCGATGGTGATAAATCGCTGATCTACCCAATCCATTTTCAAAGGAGAACCGCCCATGGCATTGTTTACATCCCGATGTTCATCCACCGCCCGGTAATTACGTGCTAAATCGCCAAATGTATAAAATTGCTCTAAATAGATATCCGATAAACCCGTCCGCTCCGCCAAAATGCGTTGTGCCGCTTGATCAACATCCTCTTCTGGACCTACGAATCCGCCAGCCAAAGCCCAAACAGGGGTCTTCTTGAATTTCAAAAGCAAAACCTTCAATGAATTCTCATGAAAACCGAATATCACACAATCCACAGAAATACCCGGCAACCATTGCTCCTTCTGTTCCATTTACTTAATTGTTGATTGAACAAATTGACGAATCTGTTTCGCGAAAATGGCATATCCCTTTTCGTTCAAATGCAACTTATCCGCCACAAAAATATCCATCATCAAACTCCCATCCGCCAAATAAAAGGGGGAATGCATATCGATGAAATAATCCCCTTTGGCCTTAATCAAGCCATTTAACTCCTTCTGCTTTTCCACCAAAGCTACCCGTGCCAAACTCGGACGTGCTGCCACAAAAACCAATTTCGCACCCGGAACCTGTTTTTTCAAACGCGCCTTGAATTCATCGTATTCTGCAGCGATTTGCTGGGGCAATTTCCCCTTAGCTAAATCATTATCTCCCTCATACATCATGATCCATTTTGGCTGGTATTTCACTACCATCCGATCAAAATAGTACAAGGCATCCGCCAAAGTAGATCCCCCAAAACCCCGATTAAACGAAGCGGGCAAACCTTTCATATCGGCCTCAAACGATTTCCACAAACGAAAACTGGAGCTTCCGATAAACAATATTTGCCCTTTGGCAGGCATCGACAAAGAGTCCTGTTTCTCGTAAGCCAAAATCTCCTTTTCAAACGGATTTTGAGCCAACACACTCGTGCTGACAAAAAGCAATAAAGCGAGTAGTAGCTTATTCATTGGGATATTTTAAACCGATTTGTTCACGTATTTCATCTAATAAACCCATCAACTCCTGACTGAATTGATGCGTCATCCAAGCATTCTCCGTCCGACCGGCCCACAAGTCTTCTTGCACGGCATCGGCCTCGTAACTATAGCCCCAACCCTTGCGTTCCGTTTCAAACACGGTTTCCTCCCCACCATAAATCGTCAAGGTCATCCCCTTCGTTTCATGGAAGCGGGGATGCATGTATATCTTACCTAATGTTCCATAGATCTTACAAGTTGTATCGGTCTGTGCCGCAAAGGTCGAAAATAAACTCGCAGTCGCTCCCGACGCATACTTCGTCGCAATGGAGCAATTCATATCAACACCCGAGGGTGCCATGACGCCTGTAGCCTTCATTTCCAAGGGTTGGCCCAACAATAACTTGGAGATAAACAAAGGATAAATACCGATGTCCAACAAAGATCCTCCGGTCAAATGCGGATTAAACCAACGAGCCTCCTCGTCATATGCAGCCTTAAAGCCAAAATCCGCCACCACATGCTTAATCTCCCCGATGACCCCCGAGGCAATGATTTCTTGTAATTTGGCCACCGAAGGATGAAAACGCGTCCACAAGGCCTCCATTAAAAAGAGTTTCTTTTCACGCGCTTTGGCGATCATCGCATTAACTTGATGGCTATTAATCGCAAAAGCCTTCTCACAAAGCACATGTACGCCTGCCTCCAAACACATCAACGTATGTTCGTAATGTAATCCATGGGGCGATGCGATATATACGACATCGATTTCGCCACTGGCCAACATCTCCTCGTAGGAACCATAAGCCTTTACCTCCGAACCGTAATTCGCCGCAAAAGCTTTGGCACGTCCTAAATCACGTGAAGAGACAGCCGATAAATATCCGTGTTTGGCATGAACGAGATCATCCGCAAATTTGGTAGCGATACCACCACACGCCAAAATACCCCAACGAATGGGCTTTCCAGTTTGAATCATAGGTTTAGACAATTGTACTTATAAAGTTCCTAATGTAGCAATTAAAGCTTGAACTTGCTCAAAATTAACGGCTGGGAAATTCGCAATTCGAATTTGTGTTTCCTTCATCTTGCCATAACCCGAACCCAAAATCATATCCGATTTCGCCTGTACTTGCTTGATGACATCCCCCGCTAATCC
>JBDKFF010000075.1:0-2897 GCA_039798865.1 Bacteroidota bacterium | reverse complement strand
GTGGGATTGGGGGGATTTTCTTTGACTATTTAAAAGAGGATAAGGAAAAGACTTTCGATTTTGTCAAGTCGGTAGGTGAATCCTTTGTGCCCATTTACAGCCATCTAATGCAAGCAAACGCTGACAAAGCAGTAAGTGAGCAAGAACGTAATTTCCAACTGTTACGTCGGGGGCGCTATGTGGAGTTTAATTTGGTTCACGACCGTGGAACCAAATTTGGTTTGGAGACAAACGGCCGGACGGAGTCGATTCTAATGAGCCTACCTCCTTTGGCATCCTGGGAGTATATGTATGATGCCTCGGGGTATCCGGAGGGCCAACAAACCTTAAATCTCTTAAAAAAGGGAATTGATTGGTTAGCATAAAAAAAGGTGAGGATTTCGTTCCTCACCTTTTTTCTTTATTTCTTTTCTTCCCAGACAATTTCGAGTCCTTTGGGTGTCATAAGTAAAACGCGGGTGGGTGAGGGAAGCAAGACCAAACGAGCAGCTGCTGCTGGGTCCTCGATCCATTCAACTTCGACGCCTTCTTTCTTACTGATTTCCACTTCACCATCTTCCGTCTCTACGAATTTCTTCGCTAAGTATGCCGTAGGAAGCAATACGTCCGACTCTGGGCAGTGTTTCAAGTGTACTTTCTCTAATATCTCTTCGAGCTGATCACCATATTTTTCGTTGAAATCGTCTTCCAAGTCATGTAACAACTCCTCTACATCATCGTAGGTATCATCTGAGTAGCTTAACTTACTTAATTTCAATCGTTGCTCTAAAATGGCAATCATCGCCTCGTCAATCGTATTCATGCGGATAAGTTTAATTTTTGCAACAAAGATAGCGTTTTTAGTCAAATGGCGTGGCTCTTTGTACATCAGTTTTTTGATAAATATTCCCTTGTTGGATATAAAGGCCACTTTCGAAATTATTGGTATACAATTGTCCCGTTCCCAATCCTTGGGGTAATGGATTCGAGAAGCTTGCCGTGAACTGAGCGATCGCTTGTAAACCCATGTTTGATTCCAAAGCCGAGGTAATCCACCACTTAATTCCTAAGGATTTTGCTGCCTCAATCCATAAATTTGTCGCTTGGAATCCGCCTAATAAAGTGGGTTTGAGGATTATGTAGGGCGGCCGAATGGCCTCCAATAATTCTTTTCGGTTCTGAACACCAATCAACTCCTCATCTAAGGCAATGGGAAGAATGTTTTGTTCGCATAATTCGCGCATGGCGTCCCATTGGCCGGCTTGAATGGGTTGTTCGATCGAATGCAAATCAAATGCCGAGAGGCGTTTGAGTTTGGCTTCAGCTTCTTCGACCCGGAAAGCCCCATTAGCATCCACTCGAATTTCCAGATCTCCAGGACTGTAGCGATTTCTGATTTCCTTCAGGATTTCAATCTCCTGTTCAAAATCAATGGCACCTATTTTTAATTTCAGGCAATTATAACCATCCGCCAATTTGGCATCAATCTGCTTTCGCATGAAGTCGGGATTCCCCATCCAAATCAAGCCATTTATCCGAATCGTCTGTTCTTGTAAGGAAAATGGATTACTGAAATAGAGCCCATCGCCCTGATTCATCCAATCTATTAAAGCCATTTCCATGGCCATGCGAAGTGAAGGATATTCAAAAGGGATGTTTTCAATAAAGTTTGAGATAGCATCAAACGATTTGGGCAACTCAGGTAAGGATTGAATGATTCGCTGAAAGGTCTCCGAACAATCTGCCTCAAATTCCGGACTTAATCCCTTCAAGGGCCCCGCTTCTCCGATTCCCTTTTTTCCATCTTTTTCAATCTGAATAAAGTAACTTATTTTCTCGGTCAATACACCCCGCGAAGTACCCGCTTCAAAGTGAAAATGTAAAGTATGGGCTTTCAGTTGAATCATGCCTGCAAGTTATTATTTTCTATTGAATTGTTTATTTAGTAGTTTTAACGAATGTTTAAACGCCTCCTTTTTTATTGTTTAGCCAAAATCTACGGTCAGATTACTGCCTGGAGAAACGTGCTATATGAGAAAGGCATTTTTCAATCGACTTCATTCGAAAAGCCATTAACGATTGTGGTCGGGAATTTAGCAGTTGGCGGTACCGGAAAAAGTCCATTTGTCGCTTATTTAGTACAAAATTGGCCCTTTCAGGAGCGTTTAGGTATTTTAAGCAGAGGTTACGGTCGGAAGACACATGGCTTTCGAATGGTCAATTCAGATTCTACTGCCAGCGAAGTGGGGGATGAGCCTTTGGCCTACAAAAAAATGATGCCCGAGATGACGGTGGCAGTTTGTGAAAAACGCGTGATCGGGGTTGAGAAATTGCAATCCGAGGTGGATACGCTTTTTTTAGATGATGCCTTCCAACATCGTGCCATAAAAGGCCATTTGAATCTTGTTTGTACAACCTACGATAAACCCTTTTTTGCGGATAAAATGTTGCCCTTAGGCAGATTGCGTGAATCGGTGGAAGGAATCAAGCGCGCGAATGCCCTTATCGTCAACCGCTGTCCGGATGTTTTATCAGCCGAAAAGAAAGCAGCATTCGAGTCCTATAGTCATCCTGTTTTTTATACGAAAGTAACTTATGGAAAGCCAGTTGGGACTAATCTGGAAGAGATCAAACAATGGCATTTGGTGGCTGGCATTGCGGATCCCATGCCCTTTTTCAAACATGCCAAGCAATTAGGGGATATTCGGAGCCAAGAATCCTATGAGGATCATTATGCCTTTAGTGAAGCAGATTTTCAATATTGGGAATACATTGCGACGCAATGTTCATCGGACACGGCCATTTTAACGACCCATAAAGACTACATGCGTTTTCAGGAACGTTTGTCGTGATATCCAATCCTTGCTCACCGATTGTATTACTTACCGATGCAGATGGAATTTGTTTCATCGGAATCA
>JBDKFF010000074.1:0-2729 GCA_039798865.1 Bacteroidota bacterium | reverse complement strand
TTCAGGCAGATAATCAATCAAAAGTGCATTTAGACGAAAATTTATCAACTTTTTTTAAGACCCTATTTGCATAAAAAAAATAAAAAGTAGATATTTGCAAACCGATTCACACGGAATGGTCTTATAGCTCAGCTGGTTCAGAGCACCTGCCTTACAAGCAGGGGGTCCTAGGTTCGAATCCTAGTGGGACCACAGAAACCACCTCAAACGAGGTGGTTTTTTTATTTTCATCGCTGTTATAGGTAAAAGTCCTAATTCCCAACAGTTCTATTTTCTTAAAATTTGGTATAAGGCGTAATAATTCACTGCTTTCGATAACTGATTTACTCCTAGCTAGAAATTTCTAACGAACTGCAACCTTATGGTATCTGTAATAAACCAATAATATGTATGCTATTTGCTTGATTCTGTATATTTTCACCTGTACCTTATACCTTAAATCAGTCTACCCAATGAGAATTCTTTTTGTATTTCTATATTTAACCTCTTTGTCTGTTTATGGCCAAAAATTAACTACCTCCGAAATAAATGAAATAGAAAAATCGGAAATCAAAGGCTCACTTTTGACATTTAGAGAATTCCTCCAAATACCCAATGATGGCAATTATCCACAACAGATTGAAACCAACCTGAACTGGTGTGAAAAAACATTTCAACGTTTAGGATTTAAGACCACAGAAATTGTATCCTCAAAAGTACCCCACTTATATGCCGAATTAATTACTGACCCCAAAAAGCCAAACGTTTTGTTTTACTTACAAATCGACGGCCAACCTGTAGACAAATCAGCCTGGAATCAAAAAGATCCTTTTGACCCCGTGATCAAAAATCCAGCAGGTAACGAGGTATCCTGGCAGGAGCTTGAAACAAAAATAGACCCAGAATGGAAGATATTTGCTCGGTCGACATCCGATTCCAAAGGACCCGCCATGTGTTTAATTTCGGCCCTTAGCGCACTCAAAAAAAGAAATATACTTCCTGAGTACAACGTAAAAGTAATTATGGATTTTCAGGAGGAGTTAAGCTCCCCGACTATTGCCGATTTGGTGAATAAAAACCGCACTCTCTTAGCTGCCGATCGTTTAGTGATTATGGATGGCACAAGACACATTTCCGATATCCCCACAATTATGTTCGGAGCAAGAGGTATCGCTACCCTTACATTAACCGTATTTGGAGCCAAAGAAAATCTTCACAGCGGACAATATGGAAACTACGCACCAAATCCCGCTTTGAAATTAGCCAAACTCTTAGCAGGTATGAAAGACGATGAGGGTCGTGTTACCATCCCCGGATTTTATGAGGGTGTCCACATCAGTAATGCCGATAAGAAATCATTCGCCGAAATACCGGAAAACATGACGGAAATAAATGCCGAAATCGGAATCGCAGAAGCTGAAAAAGTGGGAGAAACTTATCAAGAAGCCATGCAGTACCCGAGCTTAAATATCCGGGGCTTGCGTGCGTCCAACATTGGCAAACAAGTAACCACGACAATCCCCAATATGGCCATTGCCGAATTAGATTTACGACTAGTCCCCGAAACACCGGGTGCTCGACAAATTAATTTGATCAAAAACTACTTGATCCAGCATGGCGTGACATTAATCGATAGCATGCCTACCGACCAACAAAGAGCTAAGTACAAAACACTAGCAACACTCCAACAAAAAATAGGATCCCTACCCTTTCGCACACCAATGGATTCAGAAATAGGTTTGTGGTTATCCAAAGCAACGGAAAGAGCCGTGGGTAAATATCTAAAGGTCCGCTCCACGGGTGGATCACAGCCAATGGCCTCATTCATTGAAACCCTAAACGTTCCAGCTGTCTCATTACGAATTCCCAACCCATACAATAACATCCATGCGCCCAATGAAAACATCAAAATCAAAAACTACGAGGAGGGAATCAAGATGTGTATCGCGCTCTTAACCCAACAAACGGATTAAATTGACTACCGTATTAATCGACAAATCCCATCAACCATGCTGAAATAATACCGGCATAGGTGCCCAAGACATGGCTTAAGACGGCCAACAATACCCCGACCGGAGCCAAGGACGGGTGAAAAGCTGCTGCCACAGCGGGTGCTGTAGCCACACCACCGATGTTGGCTTGACTACCTACCGCCACAAAAAAGAAAGGTGCTTTAATGATTTTGGCAGCGACAAACATGGATAAAATGTGAATTAACATCCAAATGATGGCTACCGCCAACAATCCTACATTGGCCCCAATGTGGAATAAATCCAAACGCATGCCAATCGTCATAATTAGAAAATAGATAAATAGTGTAGCAAAATCTGTACTACCCAATCTTTCCATTTTTCTAACTCGAGTAAATGACAACAGTATACCAATTGTCGTTGATAGTAGAATTAACCACAAGAATTGAGACGCAAAAGGCTCTAAGCCGTGTGCAACCAGCCAAGCCATATTGGGGACAAATAACTTTGAAATAAAGGCACTTCCGGCATGTGCTAATGCCGTTCCACCAAAACCTACACCCAAAATGAAAGAAAGGTCTTTTAAGTCGGCAGGCTTATCTTTTATTTCCTGATAGGATAAGATACTCTTCTTAACATCTTCGATTAATGTGGCATCGGCACCGAGCCAAGTATCTATTTTTTGCGAGATACCCGCCCCATAAAACAGAATCGCTGTCCATACATTCGCAACTAAGGCATCAATCACCAAAATGATAACGAAAAGCTCCTCGGAGCAAC
>JBDKFF010000073.1:0-2958 GCA_039798865.1 Bacteroidota bacterium | reverse complement strand
CATTTTGCGGCCTGGAATAATCATTTGGGATTTTATCCGACACCGAAACCATTAGTCGTATTTCAAGAGCGTTTGAATGCCTTCGAAGGATCGAAGGGAGCTGTGAAATTTCCGTACCATTTACCCATGCCGCTGGAATTAATAAAAGATATCACGCGATTTCGCGTGGAGGAAGTCAGTAAATAAGCTATGAGAAAGATTACTCTTCTTTTACTCTTCGTGTCGAGCCCTATATTGGCTCAAACAAACTTGGAAAAAATACAGTCGTTTTTACCAAAGGTAGATTCGATGTTCAAGGAGCAAGCGCGAAAATCACATATGCCTGGATTGGTATATGGAATTATGTATCAGGGAAAGTTGATACATAGTAAGGCATTAGGGGAGGCCCAACTCGAAACTAAGCTTTCAGCAGCACAGGACATCGATTTTCGGATTGCATCCATGTCGAAAAGCTTTGCCAGTATGGCCATTCTGCAATTAAGGGATGCGGGGAAATTACGCTTGGATGACCCTGCTGAATTGTACATACCGGAATTAAAACAAAATAAATCTTTAACGAAAGATGCACCCAAAATCTCCATTCGACATCTAATGGTGCATGGAGCTGGATTTCCAGAAGATAATCCTTGGGGAGACCGACAGTTGGGAATATCCGATGAGGCCTTTAAAAAGATGCTAAGCAAAGGTATTACGTTCTCGAATAATCCAGGGCTAACGTATGAATACAGTAACATGGGCTTTGCGATGCTGGGACTCATCATCAAAAACGTCAGTGGAATGCCCTACCAAAAATACATTCAGGAACGTATTTTTAAGCCCTTGGGAATGAATAACACTTATTGGGAATATGCCGATGTACCTAAAAACAAATTGGCCTATGGCTACCGGTGGCTAAATGAAAAATGGGTCAAACAACCTATGGAACATGATGGCGCTTATGGGGCCATGGGTGGCTTAATTACAACCTTGGAAGATTTTAGTCGGTACGTCGCCTTTCACCAAAGCGCTTGGCCAGAAAGAGATGAAGCTGAACTTGGTCCTTTAAAGCGAAGTTCAATCCGAGAAATGCAGTTTCCCTGGAACATGAACAGTTTTAATCCCAAATATACCTATCCAAATGGTCGGAAGGCACCCGCATATACTGCTTATGGATACGGTTTAAGTTATTTAAAAGATGATCAAGGACGACGCTCGATCGGGCATTCGGGAGGTTTACCGGGCTTTGGTAGCAATTGGCGGATATATCCAGATTATGATTTGGGAGTTATATCCTTTGCGAATGTCACGTATGCACCAGCAAGTTTTATCAATTTGAAGGTGATGGATTCTTTGCTTGTTTCCACGAAGATGAAGCCGAGGCCTTTGCAGGCTTCATCGATTTTAAAGCAGCGACAAGCCGAATTAGTCAAATTGCTTCCCATGTGGAATCATGCAGCCGAATCAGGCATCTTTGCCGAGAACTTTTTCTTAGATTATTTTCCTGGGATGCTTCGAGCGGAAGCTAAACCCTTATTTGAAAAAATAGGAGCAATTCAGAAAATTCATGAGATTATCCCCGAGAATAATTTGCGAGGGACTTTTGTGATTGAAGGGGAGAAGGGGGCCTTGGAAGTCTATTTTACCTTGAGTCCAGAAAATCCACCGTTAATTCAGGAGTATCATATCCAGGAAAAGAAAATGGCTCAAGATTGAGCCATTTTTCTTTTTTCTATTTTTTCGTTTCGTCCAAAGGATTTAAATCCTAATTCGGGTGAATAACCCACGGATTGTTTCGAATAATATCCCTTTTCGTTGTAAGGCCGTTTACGGGGATGTTCTTTACATGCTTGCGAACAGGCGCCTTCCATTTCCTTCAAGCAGGTAGGGCAGATCGCCAAATGCTCATTACACTCCGGATTTGCACAGTTGACCATGTGATCGGAAGATTCCTGACAAACGTGACATTTTGAAATAACCTCCGGATTAACCGTATTCACGGGAGTTGCCACGCGGTTATCAAATACATAGCAGGAACCATCAAAATCTTCACCGCCTTCTTCCAAACCATATTTTATGATCCCGCCGTGTAATTGGTAGACGTTGGTAAAACCCTTCTCCAATAAATAAGCGGAAGCCTTTTCGCATTTGATTCCTCCGGTGCAATATGTGATAACCTTTTTGTCTTTTAGGTGCTCAATTTCCTGCACGTGGTTTGGAAGATCACGTAAGTTCTCCATATCAAAGGTATAGGCACCTTTAAATTTTCCGAGCTCATGCTCGTAGTTGGAACGCATATCTACCAAAACGACATCGGGGTCGTTCTTCAACATTTCTTTAAACTCCTTTGGCTTAAGGTGTTTGCCCGTTTTTACTCGTGGATTGACAGGCAAATCAGAATGAACGATCTCCGACTTCACCCGAACGTGAAGTTTATTGAACGTATGAGCTTCGTGGTAATCGACTTTGAAATCAAAATCAGTGCCTGCAAAAATGGGGTCATTCTCTAACCATTTCATGTAGGCGTCACAGTCGGCCTTTAAACCCGAAACCGTTCCATTTAAACCTTCAGCAGCAACGATAACGCGCCCCAAAAGGTTATTTTCAATACAAAAAAGGTGATGTTTGACACGATACTCCTCGGGATTAGGGATAGGAGTATAGTTATAGTAAAGTAATACACTGTAAGGCTTCATCTTCAACATGATTTACAGATTAAACAAAAAATTAAGTGACGATGGGGAGATTCGAACTCCCATACCTAAAGCGGCACTACCACCTCAAAGTAGCGTGTCTACCAATTTCACCACATCGCCAAAAACGGTTAGTAAAATTACCAAATATTTACTTACTTGCCAACAATTCAATCATTCAAAAATATCAAGTAATGGCTTTAGAACTAAGCGGAAAACTTATTAAGAAAATGCCTGAGGTTACAGGGACAGGCAGAACCGGAACAAACTGGATTAAACAAGAGTTTGT
>JBDKFF010000072.1:0-10243 GCA_039798865.1 Bacteroidota bacterium | reverse complement strand
TCCAATAGCGTATGCGTGGGGACTGTTTCTAAACCTGTCGCAATTATTTGCAAAGAATCCGTAACAGCTAAACCCGTCCGCTTTAAGCCAAAATCGATGGCCAAGAGTCTTCCCATGTTAGTTGACCAATCCCTTATCGCGCATGATTTTGTCCATGAGCTTCCGGTCATTATCATTGTTGAAAATCACAAATGGAAGATAAATGAATTGATATTTTCCCATTTCCAACACATAGGCTTCTTTGTCCTTGTAGGCCGACAAAATCATATCCCACTTGATAACGCCCCCTTCTTTGTCCGAAATCTTCATGAATATCTGCCGACTATCTATCTCATAGCGATACTTATCGAACAATTGCTTGTACTGCGCCAATTGAGTAATACCCGTAAATTGAATTAACCAGAATAAGACATACCCGATCACTCCGATTGCTAAGAATATATAAATCCAATAATTTTTATAGGTACCCGATAGATTCAAGAACACGTTTAAGCCAACTAAAGCCAAAGGAATAAAAGCATACTTCCATTGGTTTGCGAACAATTGACGCATACACATCGCAATGTATTTATTCTTCTCTAATCCGTATTTCTTCGTTTTTATTGCCAGAGGATTCGATGGTGCTTGCATTTGGGCACGTTGTTGTGCTCCGTAATTCTTAGCCATAGGTAATTATTTTAAATGCTAAATAAAGGTCAAAGGTACAAAAATTGGATAATTTTGGGTAATTTTAATCGGCTAATTTAGACAACCAGCGAAAGAATATGTCGGCAAAACAAGTACTAGACGGACCAGCTCTCTTACAGAAAATCAGACGAATTGCTTTTCAAATTTTTGAAAACAATTTTGAAGAACAAGAGATTATCATCGCTGGGATCCATGGCCAAGGTTATGCATTGGCCGACATGCTCAGTAAGCATTTAGGAGAGATCTCAAGTATCAAAGCCATTCCAGTCGAAATTAGATTAAACAAAGACGTACCCTATGAAAGTCCGGTAGCGTTTTCGGCAGATATCAAAACATTTGAGAATAAGGTCATCATTGTCGTAGATGATGTACTCAACACGGGAAGAACCTTTTCCTATAGCTTAGCCCCATTTTTAAGCATTCCTGTCAAAAAGCTTCAAGTTGCGGTGCTCATCGACCGAAACTATCGGAAGTTTCCGATTGCGGCCGACTACAAAGGCTATGAACTCTCTACCACGATTGCAGATCATGTCGAAGTGATCGTCACGGATGATGTTAACAGAGGGGTCTATTTGAAATAATTAAGCCTGCCATATTTCCCAAGCCTTATCAGCCTGGCCATACAGCATTTGAATTCCTGTATGAATTCCACCTGCCCCATGCGCCAATCCTTGTTTTAGAAAAGTTGTTTCCAAAGGATTGTAGACAATATCATATAAATAATGATGACTGGATAGTTGGTTATAAGGAATTGGAGGACAAGAACGCTCGTCAGGATGCATTCCCAAGGGTGTTGTATTGACAATGAGCCCAATTTCATCCATGATGCCTGATAAATCCTCATAAGTTAGGGCTCCTTCCGATGCAGTTCGCGAAACCTTAATCACCGGAATCCCGAGATCCTCAATAGCCGCAATGACCGCTTTGGCTGCTCCACCTTGACCTAATACCAAAGCTTTACGTTGAGAAAAATCGGAATAGGCCGACCAGTCCTTCAAGGTTTGTTGGAACCCAAAATAATCCGTGTTATATCCACGCGTCCGCCCATCCGCTAATACTTTAATGGTATTTACCGCACCAATACGGGCCGCGGCTGGATCAATCTCATCTAAGAAAGGAATAATTTGTTGCTTATATGGAATCGTCACATTGAAACCCTTGATACCCGCTGTTCCTAAAAGAGAAGGAAACAAGTCGACCGAAGGAATTTCAAATTGTGTATAGGCATGAGAATCACTTAAGCCTAAGTGCTCGAACTTCTCCGTGAAATAGCGTTTGGAAAAAGAATGTCCCAAAGGAAAACCGATCAATCCGAATAGCGACTTCATCTTATTTCTTGGAAAACTGTTGCTTCAATACCCCTATGACAATTGGCAAAACGGATACCCCAACTATACCCAAAACAACTTTCTCGAAATTGTCCTTAATCCACGCATTATCTCCTAAAAAGTACCCCGCTAACGTGATACTGATAACCCAAAGACAAGCACCTAAAACGCCAAAGATTAAATAGACCGGATAAGACATTCGTCCAGCTCCTGCCACAAATGGCGCAACCGTACGAACAATCGGAATAAAACGAGCTAAAATGACCATTTTGGAACCATATTGCGCATAAAACGCCTCTGTTTTCTCAATATGTTCCCGTTTTAAAAACAAGATTTTTTCACGGCTCTTTACCAACGCGCTGAAATTTCGTCCGATGTAATAATTCAATTGATCCCCTAAAAGCGCTGCAATAATCATTAAAGGAATTACCGTAGCTAAGCTTAGTTGACCGCTTGCTGAAGCCAAAAGACCTACTGAAAATAAGAGTGAATCTCCAGGCAAAAGTGGCATAACGACAAGACCTGTTTCCACAAAAATGATGGCAAACAGCAACGCATATGTTAAAGACCCATTCGCTGCAATAAATTCACTTAAAAAGGTCAAAGGATCCTTTAACAGATCAAGAATGATTTGAATCATTGCGCTTATTTATCTAAAAAATGATCGAAGGTATCTCCGCGTAATCCAAGACGAATCGTTTCTAAGGAAATGACTTCGTTAGGTGCAATATTACCTACGTTTACATTGGCGCCAACTAGTTTAACGAACCAAACTTGTTGGGATTTTTGTGGTGCCTCCCAAATAATTTTTTCCTCCGGAATCTCCGTTAAAATTTCCTCCACGAGTCCCTGACGAACTTCTCCCGATGAACGGAATAAACCAACATTTCCCCCTTCACGAGCCTCTCCAATAACTTTCCAAGCCCCCGCTTCCAACTCCATGCGCATCAATTTAATCCATTTATAGGGTGGAATAATCTTTGCCTCATCCTTGGATCCCACTTCTGATAAAACAGTCACCTGTTGCGATAAAGTGCGAATAAACTCACATTTAACATCCGATTCCATCTCGACAGAACCATCTGAAATTTCGGCATATTCCATTCCATATTGATCTAATACCCGACGATATTCGTCGAATTGACCACGGATGTAAAAAGCCTCGAATAAAGTACCCCCAAAATATACCGGAATCCCTGCAGCTTTGTATAAGGCCAACTTCTCTTTTAAATTTGGCGTTACATAGGAAGTAGCCCAACCCAATTTGACAATATCGGTATAACCGGCACCCATTTCTAAAAAATCTTCTACTTGCCGTAGACTTAATCCTTTATCCATGACCATCGACAAACCTTTTTGCCTTGGTTTGGTTGTTCTCTCGGGGATTTGATTCAAATTGTAATTCATCCTATCAATTAGCTTGTTATGAAATTGAAATTTAGTGGTTACTATCCGACAAAAATAAGCATAACATCTGACTGAGACAAACACTAAGTTCGCATGGCTTCAATACGCAAATCACAAAATCATCCTATATTTGTTCCGTCAAACTTTCACTCCTCATGAAAAAACTATTCACAATTAGTACATTCATATTAATCGCGCTCACATCTGCCATAGCAAACACTACGCCAGATGTCATCCTAGGCGAATGGATTTCAGAGGCAAAAGATGGCAAAATAACGATTTACAAGCAAGGTGAACGCTATTTTGGAAAAATTACATGGGGTAAAACACCCAACAAAAAAGACAGCAATAATCCAGATCCTAAATTGCGAAATCGAGATATTGTAGGTTCTGTCATATTAAAAGACTTTATTTTCGCCGGAGAAACCTGGGAAAATGGAACCATTTATGACCCCAATTCAGGCAAAACTTACGATTGCATTTTAAAGGTAAAAGACAATAACAAAAAACTTGATATTCGAGGTTACATCGGAAGTCCCATGTTCGGACGAACCGCTACCTGGTCAAGAAACTAAATCAACAAACGCCTAAGTAAAAACCATGAAACCCAACGAAAAAATACTTGCCTTTCTGAACGCTAATTTAAACAGAAAGATTGCCGACGGAAACCCAAATCCGATTTCAAGCTACCTAGATGGTACGTTAATAAAAGCCTCAGCTGGTTCCATTACCGCCGAATTTACCGTTCGGGCCGACCAATGTAACCATGCAAATGTGTTACATGGCGGGATTGTTACCACTATTTTAGATGAAATCATGGGAATGACCCTCATCACCGTAGAAATCGAACACTTGTATGTAACGATCAATCTTCATGTGGATTTCTTATTCGGCGCAAAAGCAGGCGAGAAGGTAACCGCCGTATCCGAAATCTATCGTGTTGGAAAAAAAATCGCCAACATCGAAGCCAAGCTTTATAATGAAGAGGGGAAACTATTAGCAAAGAGTACGAGCAATCTGGCGGCGACCTCGATTCCCGTAAATTATTAGGAAAGTACTTGGTAAACGATAAAGGCCGATAAATAAGCCAATGTCGTCATATAAACGAATTGGATAGTCGGGTATTTCCAAGATTTCGTTTCCCGATAGGTCGTGGCCAACGTACTCATGCATTGCATCGCAAAAGCATAGAATATCAACAAGGAGAAACCTAAAGCCGCATCATAAAGCGGCTTTCCGGTTTCTGGATTAATCTCTGCACGCATCCGATTCTTAATCGTAGCATTCTCATCATCTACCTCTCCCCCCAAACTGTAAATCGTAGACATTGTGCCGACAAACACTTCCCGCGCCGCAAAGGAAGTAATCAAGGCAATCCCAATTTTCCAATCATAGCCCAAGGGCTTAATCACCGGTTCAATCAAATGACCAAAATGTCCGGCATAGGATTGCTCCAACTTCTCCGCGGCCACTTTATTCGCCACAGCCGTTTCATCCAGCGTTGGATTAGCCGCCCGAACTGTTTGCTCCACATTCGCCAAACTATCGCCAGGACCATAACTAGCCAACACCCACAAAACAATTGAAATCGCCACGATAATCTTACCCGCCTCAAAAACAAAAGCCTGCACCGAATTGTAAATCGACAAGGCCATGTGCTTAAATCTCGGGCCTTTGTAGGTAGGCAATTCCATAATGAAATAACTCTTCTCTTTTACCTGCAACAATTGCTTCATCACCCAAGCAGATAAAATCGCCATGAAAAAGCCTAATAAATACAAGCCAAATAAAGCTAACCCTTGAAGGTTAAACATCCCAAATAAGGTACTCTTCTCAGGTACAACCAAAGCAATCAATACCGTGTAAATAGGTAAACGTGCCGAGCAAGACATCAAGGGAGTGACCATAATCGTAATCAATCGATCCTTCCAAGAACCAATCGAGCGCGTACTCATAATGGCTGGTACCGCACAGGCTACCCCCGACATTAAAGGAACGACCGACTTCCCATTTAAACCAAATCGACGCATCAATTTATCCATGATGAACATCACCCGCGACATGTAGCCTGTTTCCTCCAACATGGAAATAAAGAAGAACAAGAATGCAATTTGAGGCACAAATATTAATACCCCGCCAATACCCGCAATCAATCCATCGGTCAATAAACCCGTCAGAGCGGATTGAGGCAAAATCTCTTTTAAATAATCGTTCAACTGCGCAACACCGCCATCAATCGCATCCATCGGATAAGCCGCCCAAGTAAAGACAGCCTGAAACATCAAAAACAAAATGCCTAAGAAAATCAAATACCCCCCTACCGGATGCAAGAAGAATTTATCTAATCGATCGGTCAAGGTTTTCACAGGAGGGGCATCCCATTGACGATTCAAATTAATCACACAACGTTCAACAATTTCCGACAAGGCTTCGTAACGCTTAACCGTTTCGGAAGTCTTGTAAGATTTAGCATCAAACTTATATTTCTCCTGCAAACGATCAAAACGAATACGCTGCTCATCTGAGAACATTTTCATCCGATCATGTTCCATCAACCACAAGAGCGATCGATAAGGGTCTGCCTCACCAAATTCTTTCGAAATATCTGCTAATAAATCATCGCCTACCGGTAATGGTAAGCCATCGTTCGAGGCGTAGCGATTTAGTAAAGTCTTCTCAACCGCCAAACGAAGTCCATTGATACCAATCCCTTTCTTCGCATTAATTTCAGCGACCTCAATATTCAGCTCACGAGCTAATTTAATCGAGTTGATGACATAGCCCTGATTTTCAGCTACATCGACCATGTTTAACGCAAGTACCGTCGGAATACCCAAATCCCGAACCTGCGAGAACAATAAAAGATTGCGTTTTAAATTTGAGGCATCCGCCACGACAATGGCCATATCCGGGTAATCTGGATTGGCGGGATTACCCAATATATTGATAACTAACTCTTCATCAATCGATTTTGGATAAATACTGTATATCCCAGGTAGGTCTAATACCTCGACTTTCCGATTCGGTTCCAGCTCCCAGATACCACTGTGTTTGTCCATGGTCACGCCTGGGAAATTTCCAGTCTTCTGATTCAAGCCCGTCAGGGTGTTGAAAAGCGACGACTTCCCCGCATTCGGATTTCCGATTAACGCTATTTTAGCTAGTTTGGACAATTTTACAGCAGTTTAACTTGTATGGTAGCCGCTTCCTCTTTGCGCATACTCAAGGTATATCCGGAAACTTTAATGGCAATCGGGTCACCAAATGGCGCCTGATGCGTTAATTCAATCTGGGTGCCGGGTAAACAACCCATCTCCAACAATTTCAATGAAAGCAATTCATCCGTAAAACCCTTGATTTCTGCTTGCTCGCCCACATGTAAATCCGCCAAAGTTCGCATTCGTAGTTCTACTTATTTAGAATTGTTCAAAATTAGGACAAATGTACTAAGTATTTTCGACCTAAAAAATGATATTCCCTAGTTTTGGAAGAATAGATTTCAAATCGGTAAAATACTGACAGGAATATACTTTAAAGCAAATTTTCTATCGTAAATTGCGGGTCCTTTATGGGAGTCTAGGCATGATCCTGAATGAAATAAACATATTAGTTAAAAAAGAACTACATCTTGAGTGGAGGCAACGCTATGCCCTGCATGGCTTACTGCTGTATTTAGCTTCTACCATTTTTGTTTGCTACCTTTCATTCAAAGCCAAACAACAAGCGATCAATCCCATTACTTGGAATACGCTTTTCTGGATTATCCTCTTATTTATTGCCATTAACGCAATCGGTAAAAGCTTTACTCAAGAGTCATCGCAGCGAAACTTATTTTACTATACCTTGGTCAGCCCAGAAGCCATCATCTACTCGAAAATCATCTATAACTCCTTGGTGATGATTGGTATTTCGCTGGTTGGTTTCTTCTTTTATTCGTGGGTCATGGGCAATCCCGTAGGCAATATCCCGCTCTATATATTAGCCATTGTGCTTGGCGGAATCGGTTTCGCATCTTGCCTCTCCTTGATGGCAGGCATAGCGGCACAAGGGGAAAATTCAGCCACATTAATGGCTGTCTTGAGTTTTCCGATTATCATACCCCTCTTGTTACTGATCTTAAAACTTGCCAAGAGCGCCATGGACGGCATCTCCATTCAAGAAAATTGGGATGAGATCGCAATCCTAAGCTCATTAGATACAATTGTGATTGTTTTATCAGGAATTCTATTCCCGTACATATGGAAACATTAAAAAAACACGGTAGCAAAATCCTTTGCATGATTTTGCTTATTTACACCGTTTATGCAGGCTTTGAAGGGAAAGTTCCCCGCCAAGCCATCCTAAACGAAACGGTCAGAAACTTGTATTTCCACGTAACCATGTGGTTCAGCATGATCTTCTTATTGGGCACCTCGGTGTATCATTCTGTACGGTATTTACGAAGTGGGGATATGTCGGCCGACTTAAAATCCTATGCCTACGTGGAGACCGGCTTGCTGTTCGCCATGTTAGGTTTAGCAACAGGTAGTGTTTGGGCTAAATTTACCTGGGGAGATTGGTGGACGAATGACCCCAAACTGAATTCGGTGGCGGTGGGTATGCTGATTTATTTAGCCTACCTTCTCGTACGCTCATCCCTCCCCGAGGAACAACAAAAAGCCCGAATTTCATCAGTTTATAACATTTTTGCCTTTGTCGTGTTCATGGTATTGATTTGGATCTTGCCGCGCATGACCGACTCCCTACACCCTGGCAATGGTGGAAATCCTGGTTTCAATTCCATGGACTTGGACAACCGAATGCGCATGGTGTTTTACCCGGCCATCATCGGGTGGACTTTATTAGGATTTTGGATTGCTGGATTACGTATCCGAATCAAAAAATTAGAACAGCAAATCGAAGAAAACAACTAACATGAAAAGATATATTTTAAGCCTTATTCTTGCCTTCCTAAGTTTCGCAGGACAAGCGCAAAATTCCGTAGAAATGGCCGATAAATTCCGTGAAGACGGAAAAATCTACGTCGTAATCGCCGTAGTCGCCATCATTTTAGTCGGCCTATTTATCTACCTATTCCGCCTCGATCGTAAAATAACCGATTTAGAAAAACGCATCAAATGAAAAAGACGCACATCGTTGGACTAATCCTAATTGCCGTTGCCATCGGAATCATCTTAATTACGACAGGTGACGCCAGTACCTATGTGGGTTTCGAGGAAGCTGAACGTATCAGCCAACAAGATCCTAATCAAAAAGTGCATGTCGTTGGCAAATTAAAAAAAGATGCATCAGGTAAAATTGTTGGGATGGTTTTTAATCCCGCTTTGGATGCCAACCGATTAGAATTTATCGTGGAAGACAGCCTTGGAAGAGAAAATCAAGTGATATATGCAGCTCCAAAGCCACAAGATTTCGAGAAATCAGAAAAGATTGTTTTGGTGGGGAATATGAAGGCCGACAAGATTTTCTATTGCGATAAAATACTTTTAAAATGTCCTTCGAAATACCAAGAAGGAAAAATATCTGCCGACACTAGCGCTTTATTGGAAGCCAAAAAATAATATGATACACGAAACCATTGGTCAAGTAGGGCATGCGCTCATTATCGTTTCCTTTGTAACGGCATTATTGGCAACCTATGCCTATTACCGTTCAAGCCAAACTGCCGAGTTAGCCAATGATTGGCGACAAGCCGCACGCACCTTGTTTTTCTTGCACCTAGCGGCGGTCATTGCAGTTGCGACGACCTTATACATCATCATTTACAACCATTATTTCGAATACCACTACGCCTTTACACACGCCTCCAAAGCACTTCCAATTGCTTACATCGTGTCGTGTTTTTGGGAGGGCCAAGAGGGAAGTTTCTTATTATGGATTTTCTGGCAAGCCCTACTCGGTGTCTTGTTGATGTTCCGAAACCCCAAATGGGAAAGTCCGGTAATGACCATTTTTGCCTTGGTGCAAACCTTTTTAACATCGATGATTTTAGGGATTATCATCCCGGGAATTGAATTGAAAATTGGCTCGTCTCCTTTCTTGCTTTTACGGGAGGCACAGCCGGATTTGCCGGTTTGGAGCATGCAGCCCAACTTCATTCCGAAGGATGGACGAGGCCTAAATCCATTATTACAAAACTATTGGATGGTAATCCACCCACCTACCTTATTCTTAGGTTTTGCCTTAACCCTTGTTCCATTTGCCTTTTTGATGGCTGGACTTTGGAAAAAACAATTAACGGAGTGGATTAGCCCAGCACTACCCTGGTCACTTTTCGGGGCGGGCGTATTGGGAGTCGGCATTATGATGGGTGCCTATTGGGCCTATGAAACCCTAAACTTTGGAGGCTATTGGAACTGGGATCCCGTGGAAAATGCATCCTTCGTACCTTGGCTCGTATGGATTGGTGGTATCCACACAATGATTGCCTACCGCAATTCGAGTTCTGCCTTGAAAACCTCGATCATCTTGGTGATAACCACCTTCATCTTGGTTCTCTATTCTACGTTCTTAAACCGTTCAGGGATACTCGGAAACGCGTCGGTTCACTCCTTCACGGACCTAGGTTTATCTGGACAATTGTTGCTTTACATGGGCACTTTTTTAGTAGGTGCCATTGTATTAGCTTGGTATCGCTGGAAAGATTTACCGACAGATGAAAAGGAACTCGGTATCTATTCCCGCGAGTTCTGGATTTTTGTTGGAGCATCTGTGTTAGGCCTATCCGCCTTTCAGTTGACCTTTACCACCTCTATACCCGTTTACAACAAAATCGCGGAGGCTTTTGGCATGGTTTCAAACATCGCTTTGCCGGCCGACCA
>JBDKFF010000071.1:0-5624 GCA_039798865.1 Bacteroidota bacterium | reverse complement strand
AAAAATCCCCCTGGAGTTTACCAGGGGGATAAAAAATATGAATAGCCTGATGAATTAAGCGTAGCTTGATACCGGTTCACAAGCACAAACCAAGTTACGATCGCCGTAAGCCGAGTCGATGCGTGACACCGTAGGCCAGAACTTATTCGCCTTCACATACGGAAGTGGGAATACCGCTTCTTCACGAGTATAAGGCTTATCCCAGTCGGCCGTCAAAACACGCGATTGGGTATGCGGTGCATTCTTCAATAAGTTATTGGTCTTCTCCACTTTTCCATCTTCGATCGCGCGAATCTCCGCACGGATGCTCAACAAGGCGTCGCAGAAACGATCTAATTCCTCTTTGCTTTCCGACTCGGTCGGCTCAATCATCAAGGTGCCTGCTACCGGGAACGATAGGGTAGGTGCATGGAAGCCATAATCCATTAAGCGTTTTGCGATATCTTCCGCTTCAACGCCGGCAGATAATTTAAACGGTCTGCAATCCACAATCATCTCATGTGCACAACGTCCTTGCGAACCGGTGTACAGGATTGGGAATTCTTTTTCCAAACGGGCTTTGATGTAGTTTGCATTCAAGATTGCCGTTTGAGTAGCCTCGGTTAATCCTGCGCCACCCATCATCGCGATGTAGGCGTATGAAATAGCCAAGATCGAAGCGGATCCCACCGGTGCTGCTGAAACCGCTCCATGGGCGGGTGCTTCCACCGAATCCGTAATCACGTGACCTGGTAAGAAAGGTACCAGTTGAGGTGCTACCCCGATCGGCCCCATGCCGGGTCCGCCACCTCCGTGTGGAATACAGAAGGTCTTGTGTAAGTTTAAGTGACATACATCCGCTCCAATGCGCGCCGGGGAAGTTAATCCTACCTGTGCATTCATATTCGCGCCATCCATGTATACTTGACCGCCAAACTCATGGATCATCGCGCAAATGTCAATGATACTCTCTTCGAACACACCATGTGTACTTGGATACGTAACCATTAAGCATGCCAAATCATCTTTGTGCTCTTCCGCTTTGGCACGCAAAGCATCCACATCAATATTTCCATTTTCGTCACAAGGTGTAACAATCACCTTCATGCCCGCCATCACAGCAGAGGCAGGATTCGTGCCATGTGCTGAAGATGGAATAAGCGCGATGTTACGATGTGAATTTCCGCGTGAAGCATGGTAAGCACGAATCACCATCAATCCAGCATATTCGCCTTGTGCCCCCGAGTTTGGTTGCATGGACATCGCCGCAAATCCGGTGATTTCACATAACCAAGCACTTAATTCGGTAATCATTTGTTGGTACCCACGCGTCTGAAATGCCGGAGCAAATGGATGCATCTTGCCCATTTCTGGCCAAGTCACCGGAATCATTTCCGTTGTGGCATTCAATTTCATTGTACAAGATCCCAGAGAGATCATCGAATGCACCATCGATAAATCCTTAGACTCTAAGGACTTCAAATAACGCAACATGCCATGTTCCGAGTGATAGCGATTGAACACATCATGCGTCATGAACGGAGTGCTACGGGTTAAGGCCGCTGGAATCGTCCATGCTACCGTCAACTCGTCGCCTAAAATTCGTTGGCCTTGAGCACGCTGGAAGAATGCCAAAATCTCAATCACATCATCCTCCGCTGTCGTTTCGTCCAATGCGATGCTCAATTTGCCTGCATCGTTTTTGTAATATCTAAAGTTACGCTCCGACTCCTCTGCATATTCACGAATCTCGTCCGTTTGTGTTCCGGTTAAGACCGTCAAGGTATCAAAGTGCTGGGTGTTTTCTAGGGTATAGCCCAATTTCTTTAAGCCGGCCGCTAATAATTCCGTTAATCCATACACGCGCTCCGCGATTTTTTTCAAGCCTTCCGGTCCGTGGTAGATGGCATAAGCTGCCGCCATGATGGAAAGGAGTACTTGTGCAGTACAGATGTTTGAGGTTGCTTTTTCACGGCGAATGTGTTGTTCACGCGTTTGAAGCGCCATGCGAAGCGCACGGTTACCTTCCGCATCAACGGAAACACCGATGATCCGACCGGGAATGCTACGCTTGTATTTCTCTTTGGTTGCAAAGAAAGCCGCATGTGGACCACCGAATCCCATCGGTACCCCGAAACGCTGTGAACTTCCCACGACCACGTCGGCTCCCCATTCACCTGGAGGCGTTAATAAGGTTAGTGCCAATAGGTCGGCCGCAACGACAACTTGTAAATGTTGTTCCTTGGCAGCGCTCACGAAATCCTTGTAATCATAGACTTCGCCATTCGCAGCTGGATATTGTAAAACGATCCCGTAATATTTCGGATCGGTTAAGTCGATTTTAGTATGATCTCCCACCTCGATTTCGATGCCAATTGGCTCTGCACGCGTCATCAATAAGTCGATGGTTTGTGGTAAGCATAAAGATGACACGAAAAGGGTTTCGGCGGTGTTACGCTCTGCGGGACGCTGGCCATATAACATGGTCATGGCTTCGGCTGCCGCAGTACCTTCATCGAGTAAAGAAGCATTTGCTAATTCCATGCCGGTCAATTCGATGACCATCGTTTGATAGTTCAATAACATCTCCAAACGTCCTTGCGCGATTTCAGCTTGGTAGGGCGTGTAGGCCGTGTACCAAGATGGATTTTCCAAGATGTTACGCAAAATGACCGTAGGCGTAAAGGTGTCGAAATACCCTAAACCAATGTGGCTTTTGAAGATTTTGTTTTGACCCATGATTTGTTTGAAATCCCGCAAGAATTCAAACTCTGTTTTCGGTGCCGGTAGGCGAAGGCCTTGTGCCAAACGAATTTTTTCAGGTACAGTTTGATTGATGAGTGTGTTTAAATCAGCAACGCCGATTTCTTTTAACATGGCGGCTACGTCGGCAGGTTCTACATTGTTGTGACGCAAGGAGAAATCTTCCCGATATTTGAAATTTGGGGTCATAAAATACTTATGTATTTGGATGGAAAAATCGCCACAAAAGTAAGCTTTTTTTAGCGATTTATTTTTGATTCCTTAACTTCGCTTTCTTTAAATTTGTTTTAATCGATGAAAAAATCAACAAACTATGTTTTAGCGCTCGTTCTGTTCGCTAATTTAATTTCCTTGGGCGCATTCGCTCAAGCAAATCCGGTCCCGTATGCCTATACGATTAAGGCCGAAGATTTGAAAAAGCATTTGACTTTTATCGCGTCGGATAGCCTAAAAGGTCGCAATACGGGTTCGGCAGAACAGAAGGTCGCAGCGAATTACATCGCGGACCATTTTAAGAAGTCGGGCCTAGCCCCAGTCAATGGTTCCTATTTCCAAAAAGTGGATTTGGTGAATCGTTCATGGACCAAAGTTGCCTTGACCATCAAGGGTAAATCCTACGATTATTTAGGCCAATTCATGGCGAATGCCTTGGCACCTGTTGCGGCGGACTCTAAGTTTTCGGTCGTATTTGCGGGCTTTGGTGTTCAGCAAGCTGGATTCACGGATTTTGATCATTTAAATGCGAAAGGAAAATATGTCCTTGCATTCGAGGGCGAAGCCAAAGATGCAGCAGGCAATTATGTGCTTTCGGGAACGAAGGATCCCTCGGCTTTTGGTAAAGGAGATGGCTGGAAAGAGAAGTTGAAGCGCGCACAAGGTGCCGGTGCCAAAGGTTTAATCTTAATTTCCGACAAGGCCGAAAAGGATTTCGGAAATCAATTGCGTCAACGTCAGGTGATGATGCAGCGTTTCGGAAATGAGCGCATGGTCTTTGCGGATGTCGCGGCGTCACCGAATGAGGCACCTGTCTTATTGATTTCGTCAGCCATGGCTGCGGAAATTTTAGGTACGACTGAGGCAGATTTATTGGCCTATAAAGCATCCGTTGCAGCTGCCAAAAAATCAATGCCTTCGAAGTTTAAAGCATCTTCGGTCAGCTTGACCATTGAGCGTACGGAGAAGCCGGTGGATACGTATAATGTTGTGGGTTATTTGGAAGGAACCGATAAGAAAGATGAGGTAGTTATTTTGACGGCTCACTATGACCACATTGGTATTTCGTTTGATGGAAAGATTAATAACGGTGCGAACGATGATGGATCGGGTACGGTGACGGTGATGGAATTAGCGGAGGCCTTCGGTAAGGCGGCTGCAGAGGGTAAAAGACCTCGTCGGAGCATTTTGTTCATGACCGTGACGGGTGAAGAAAAGGGTTTGTTGGGTTCCGAGTGGTATTCAAACCATCCTTTGTTTCCATTGGCCAATACGGTTTGTGATATCAATACCGACATGACGGGCCGTTACGATGATGAGCACATGGGTAAGCCGGATTATATCTATGAGATTGGATCGGATAAATTATCGTCGACCTTACGGGAGATTTTAGTGGATCAAAATAAAAAGCACGTGGGCTTGGAATTGGATTTCCGTTTCAATGATCCGAATGATCCGAATCGTTTTTACTATCGTTCCGACCACTATAATTTTGCCAAACATGGCATCCCGGTAGCCTTCTTCTTTAATGGCGTGCATGATGATTATCACATGCCAGGTGATGATGTTGAGAAAATTGAATTTGACCAAGTGCAGAAGGTAGGCCGTTTGGTATTCTACATGGCTTGGGAGATCTCGAATCGTGAGGAAAGATTGAAGGTGGATTCGAATAAACCGTAGGGTAGACCTTGGACATTAGTCGTTGGACTTTGGAGGGCCCCAAGCATTGCTTGGGGCTTTTTTATTTGTATGGACGCGATACGTCACGTCTTTGGTGGTTTTGAGGTGGTTTGTAGAGACGCGATACTTCGCGTCTTTGGTGGTTTTGAGGTGGTTTGACTAGACGCGAGGTATCGCGTCTCTACAACAAGGATTTGATTTTCTCCTCAAACACCTGCTGACTCAGCTTCGACTGTTGGATGAATTCATTATCATTCAAATCCCCAATCACCGCCTCGAGTTCCTTGGCATTGCCGAACATGGCTAAACGGAATGGGTCTTGGTAATCTTTGGAACGCGATTTTTCGATGCCTTCCGTCAGGAAACGTGCCGTTTCCACGGCCTTGTTTAGCCATGCGGGGATATTTTCAATCGCATCCGCTTTGACCTTTAACAGACCATTCAAGGCATTTTCGAATTTCTGATCCGGGTATAGGGCGGCTTGGTTTTCGTAGAAATGATGTACCTCCGACCAGCGGGAAATTTGACCGGATTTGATGGCCGACTTCAAATCTGCCACCGCTCCCGAAGGAATGAGTTGGCCCCCGATATTATCCCAGGTCTGAATGGCTGTCGCATTGGCCAGCGTTTTAAGAAGCAGGTCAATTGGTTTTTGATCCGGATAACGAGTTGCCGTAGCTACCCATTCTTTGGCGGCATGGTATTGCAGTAAATCCCCAAAAATTTGATAAGCGCGGTAGGTCTTTGCCACGCGTGTTTTGCGTTTCGAATTTTCAATACCTGTAGCCCAAACCGCTAGGTTTTCATGCTCGTTGGCCGGGTTTTCTAACCACGCTTTGCCCGCTGCAGCGTCTTTGCCTAGTGCATTGCCGACCCACTGACAGAATAAATCGCGCGCTTGAAGCATTTCGCTGACTGTGTCTGGGGCGAGGTAGTCGAACTCCAACAGCATGTTTTTCTCGACGCGTTGGTCACGTGCCGCAAATTTC
>JBDKFF010000070.1:0-4282 GCA_039798865.1 Bacteroidota bacterium | reverse complement strand
GTCACTATCCCCTGCAGTCCGTTGAAACTCTTGCGCATATCTACCGGCTCCAGCCAGAGGTAGTACCGGGAGGCGCTGGACAGCACCGTCATGACAACAGCGCTCGCAGATAGTCACTACTTACTTCTTCGTGCAGCATCAGCTCCCGTCCGTCAGAACAACGGATGCGCGCGAATACACGCTCCGGACAAACAGCCCCGGAGGGTATGGTCGGAGGTGCCACCGGCACAAAACCCGACGAAACCGGAGTGGAACAGGCGGCGGGGCGGAACTTGTGCTGCCAGTAAGAAAAAAGTGTTTTGGAAACCCCTGTAGTGTCCAGATATGCCCGCTAACTCAGACCGCTGTTTCTCCAGGCTTCCAAATGTCGCTGCATTGATATAACTTCGGAGGCGCGTACGCCCCCTGACTTGCTTCTTGCCATGTGTAATTCAATTTTCGGCAAAGGTCAGCAGGCGATGGGGACTGGAATAGATGGGGTTGCCCGGGGGCTTACCGGGTAACTAACACCATCATATTCAAATTTGGTACGGCGCTTGTGTGCAACTTCGATAAATATCCGATGACAGTTATCTATCTCTTCAAAATAAACGCGCTTGATGTACCAGGGTGCCGATATACCCAACGCTGCTGTAAAAATCGGTAATTCTTCCATCCGGCAAATATATACAAACCCACTAAGAATGGCTTAGAACCAATATTTTTAATGCTGAACGATAATTTTGCCACTGAAAAGTGGTCGTCTGTCCACGCAGAACAGAAGTTGATATACTCCCTGCGACCAGCCTTTGACATCTACTTGATATTCACGCGATCCTTCAATCCAAGGCATATCGGCAATAAGGATTCCTTTAGAATTGTAAGCGCGGAGTATTTGCATGTGAAGTGTAGGCCCTATTTCGGAAGGCAGTTTTACAGAAGTAAAATCTGAAGCAGGGTTAGGAGAACAAAGCAACTGAGGCAATTGAGAAGAATTGGAGAAGGGTTCAAAAGTCCCTGTGATGTATTGAGTAATTCCTGTGCAGCCCGGCTCAAGACAGCCATCAGAACCGACTACTAACACCCCAATGTTGGGATTGAGTGAACCTACTGCATTGGTGTCGAACACTACGCCTGTTGCAGCAATGCGACCATCGACCAATTCGCAAATGTCTAGCATTTCCATATACGGAGACCAAGGGCGCTGAATCGAATCAGAATAGTGCCGCTCCCATAAGACTTCTCCTTGTTGCGTGGCTCGGAATATCACGGCCTTGCCTTTGCCATCATTTTTGTAAGCCCCTACTCCAAGTATATCACCGTTGACGGCGCTGATAATGCGGTAAAAATAGCGCAACGATTGGTCGAGCCATCCATGACGCCAAAGTGTATGACCCACACTATCAAGGCAGTTAAGTTCCTGAAAACTGGATTTTACCTCCACAGGAGCGCCAAATGTATCTCTGCTCCACATTACCGCTCCTCCGCCACCGGGCAATGCAATAGAGGTGGGTTCTTGAAGTAAGAACGCACTATAATTAACTAACCTGCTCCATATTGGGTTGGCATCCCCATCAATTTTGTACAGCAGCGCATTATAACGGAACAGGCCTAACAACGGATCATAATAATCCAAGCCAACCAATTGAGAACTCAACAAATAATTGCTATCATCCATGCGGGAAAGGTGTCCATACCCTACGGTTTGAAAAAATGTGTCGGCAACGACCTTGTTGAATAATACATCTCCTACTGCATCTGTTTTGAGAATGCGAATCCAGCTTTCACCAGATTGCCACGGATCGCTTTGGGAAACAGGTTTTCCTTCGGTCATGTATAGCATAATGTCGCCCGTTGGCGTTTCAGCAATTGCGTCCCCATATACGTGATACTCGAAAAGGCTAGGGTAAAAATTGATCCAAACTAGATTCAAATCCTTGTCTAATTTGGCAATGAATGTACGCATTCGGGTGTTTGCATAATCTCGCCATTCTCCCGTAAGCAGGATGTGATTGTCCGCGGTAAGGCAATATCCACCCCGTCCACTACTGGCTATGTCTATTTGAGGGCCTTCCAAGTTGATTTGTTTGAGGATTTCACGGGTATTTGAATCTATTTTCAAAATCTGGGTTTGTCGGTTGTTTCCCGATGCGTCAGCGTAAAGGTTGGTCACATAAAGATAGCCGTCAATGCTCCAGATATTGTTACTGTTGTCGTATCCATATGGGAATTGTGGATTCGGATCGAAAGATTTAAGATACGTATCAAAGGGCTGAGCAAGGCTTTTGGCGAAGCACAACAAACTAACCATAACGAAACATATCCTTTTGACCATGACTTTGAATTAATAAAACCGCATAGCAACCTGTATTAGTTGAGCTTCCCCCCATTTTTCGACAGCTAAAGTGCCCAAATTATGCGGCAGCAATGATATTGATATGCTCGAAGCGAAGAGCAGTCTGGAAACGGCCCTTCTGTCAGGAATCCTGTGTTGGCGGCTTTGTGTATGCCATTTCCTTACTACGGAGCCTATCGGGATCAAGGTACGCTTTTTCACTTTACAGGTACACTTTGGGGGACATTATCTCCTGACTTGCTTCTTGCCATGTGTAATTCAATTTTCGGCAAAGGTCAGCAGGCGGTGGGGGCTGGAAAAGAATGGGGTTTGGCGGGGTTTAATTTTCAGCAAACCCTACCTTATTTTTACATTAAATACCCCGTCTGTAAATCTCATCGTATCAGGTAAAAATTGATCAAATTTGCTTCGATCTCCTAGTACTAAATAAAAATTGAAACGACCTGACAAGTCACCTGTAATGCTGTCATATGAATCAACGGTAATATGGTTTTCTTCGTTCATAGCCGGAGAGTAATACTCGTCTCCAATTACATCCCCGTCATCTACTAATGTAGTATAGGTTATTCCAAAATTTTTTAATAACGCAGAACCATACATAGTATCAATTGAATGCTTGCCTAATTCAAGTGAAAGATTTAATATGTTTAAATGCTCCCTTACAATATTATTTTTATCTTGGGTTGAAATTATTATGTCAATTTTGTTGCTATCATTTCTAAAGGTGCTAGTATGGGTATAAGCTTCCCATTTGATTCCATTTTTATAGGCATTTGCTTCTCCAATATAAGAGCTTTTGTTGTCTTCTTTTCTGCAACAAATTAGCAGTACTGTTAGTGCGGTGACTAATAATGCGGTAAGTTTCATGGTCATATTTTTAAACTCAAACATGATAAAGTACCAGCAAATTGTGTACTTTACCATGTTTGAAGGGTAAATTATTTAATAATCACAAATTTTATCGTTTGACTGAATCCATTCCCGCTTGCTGTGCAGAAATATAGTCCGTTTTCCCAATTACCTACTGGTAAATCAACGCTTCCTATGCCATACTTTGATGAAATAGTTTTTTCTAATATAGGAGTTTTACCAGTTGCAGCAAAAATGGAAATAACTAAATCTTCACCTATTCTGGAAGGGAAAGAAATCTGTACCCATTCCGAAGCGGGGTTAGGAATGGCTCTTAAGAAATCACTTGATAAAATGTTGGTGCGATCAGATGGGCGGTGGCCTCCATGGCCACAAGGATCGCCACTTGGCAAATCTAATGTTGCTCTAATTGTAGCAAATGTGAAAACTATCTGGCCATTTGGTGCCGTTACCTTTAATCTGACACGGTAAGAGCCTTCATTTGGACAGGGTAATTCGGTTTGGAATTGACTTGAGGTATCTTGAACAGTCCCATAAGTAATTCCACCATCCAAACTGATTGTCCATTCATAGCTGTAGCTCCCTGGTATTCCGCCAGTAAGTTCTGCAAATAGAGTTACTACGTCGCAAGGACATCCTACCCTATTGCCTCCTATGTGTGCGCTTAGAGGGTTGTTATTGGTTTCTCGAAAAGCTGCTACTATGCAAGATGTACTCCGAAGTTGTTCTGCATTATACTCCCTGTAATTTGTACCTGTGCTTTTACCAGCATATGTTACATTTGGATTTGAATAGTGTAATATTCTCGGAGTGGTATCGCTGACGACATGCATAATAGTATGCTTTTCCCTGCAAGCAGTTTTGAATTTATAAGCATGCATAATACCTGGAGTGTTATCGCTCGAAAAATTATGTCTACAACCAAAAATATGTGCTATTTCGTGGGCGAAAGTATACCTGGATGTAGTAGAAGTTCCTGTTTCAACTATCACATATGCAAATGTATCATTTAACGTTAGAGTACCAGAAGAGCCAAAAATGTCAATGGTGTCGCCGCCGGAACCGTAATTCATGTAA
>JBDKFF010000069.1:0-2777 GCA_039798865.1 Bacteroidota bacterium | reverse complement strand
CCAATTCAAGGGCAATAATTGTACCTTTTATTCGAAGGTTTTTAATGACCGGATGATCCGCTTGGGTCGCCGCCCATGCTTCGTGGCATGCCTGAATACGAGCCAGATTTTCCCAGGTTTCTGGCTTTTCCAAGATGTCCAAACTCGCTAAAGAAACCGCACAGGCCATTGGGTTAGCTGTAAAGGAATGGCTGTGGAATAGCATTTTTTTGCGGTCTTCCGACAAGAAAGTATCGAATAGTTCATTCGAACACGTGGTAATTCCCATCGCCATCATGCCGCCGGTTAGTCCTTTGGAAAAACATGCGATGTCAGGTTTGTGCTTTAAATAATCCATCGCAAACCATTTACCGGTCCGCGCGAAGCCCGTCATGATCTCGTCGGCGATGCAAAGTATCTGATGCTCATGGGCTAGTTCTATGAGTGTATCCAACGTTTCCGGTGCATACATTTTCATCCCGCCAGCTCCTTGAATGAGTGGTTCGAAAATAAATGCAGCGTAGTCGGCCGATTGCTTCATTTTCTCCCGCATGGCCTCAATACAAGCCTGCGAATCACCAGGACTAGGTAGAAATTCCACCTCGAAGAGCATATCTTGAAAAGGGGCATTGAATGCACTGGGTGCCCCGACGCTCATCGCGCCAAACGTATCACCATGGTAGGCATCTTCAAAAGCAATGATTTTTCGCTTTTGTGTTTGGCCTTGATTATGAAAAAATTGCAAGGCCATCTTGAGACCCACCTCCACGGCCGTACTCCCATTATCAGAGAAAAATACCTTCTCGAAATTATTCGGTAAGTGGCCTAAAAGTCGTTCGGATAATTCAATCGCAGGTTTGTGGGTAAATCCCGCAAAAATCACCTGCTCTAATTTTAGTGCCTGCTCGTATATTTTTTGAGCGAGATAAGGATGCGCATGACCGTGAATGCTCACCCACCAAGATGAAATTGCATCAATATAGCGTTTCCCGTCTGCATCGATTAAAAAGACTCCCTCACCATGCGTAATGGGAATCGATAAGGGTTCGATGTGGTGCTGAGTAAAAGGATGCCAAACAACCGCGGCATCACGCTGGGCTAAATTAGCATTTGAATGATTCGGCATATCGAGCAATAACAGATGGGTTAATTTCTTTTTCTTCGTTCACACGCAAAAGGACCGGGAGCCCCGTATGGTTTAGGATAAACGATTCTCCGGATGAATTTGTTTGGCCATTAAAAATGATTCCTGCGATTTCGATGTTTCGAGATGTAAGGATCTCGTATGTCATGAGGGTATGATTGATACTTCCCAAGTAATTTTTACTTACCAGGATGACGGGTAAGCCCAATCGCTCAATCAAATCAAGATTGGTATTCTTTTCATTTAAGGGTACCATAATTCCACCCGCTAATTCGACAACTAGATTCTCATTTGTTTTAGGTAAATGAAACGAGTTTAGATCGATTCGAATTCCATCCAATTCGGCCGCGGTATGCGGAGAGAGTGGATTTTGTAACGCATAGGTGCTGGCATGAACCTCCGTGCCCGGAACCCATTGTTGGACCCAATACGCATCCCCATCCGTCAAATTTCCAGCTTGGATGGGCTTCCAATAGTCGGCCCGTAAGGCCTTCGTAATGATGGCTGAGCAGACCGTTTTTCCTATTTCCGTCCCAATTCCAGCGATGATGTATTGCTTAGGCATGGGATTCTAGGGTATTGATGAGTGTTTGTATATCGGCATGCGACGTGTTCGCCGTAAGCGTAATTCGTATTCGTTCTTTTCCCTTCGGAACCGTTGGATAAACAATCGGCTTAACTGCAAAACCGGCTTCTTGTACTTGTTGAGCAACTGCTCGGACGGCCTCATTTCCAGGGACGAAAAAGGTTTGGATTGCTGTTTGACTCGAACCCCACGCAGCAGATTTTTGCAGGGATTTGAAATATCTAATCGTTTCTTTTAACAACTGACGTTGTGTTTCTGCATGTTTAACAAATGATAAAGTTGTTTGAAGACTCAATACATGGTGTGGCGTAGGCGCCGTGGAATAAATAAATGGTCGGGCGAAATTAATCAAATAGGAGCGAAGTGTTTCCGATCCCAATACCACCGCCCCCGCGTTACCCCATGCCTTGCCAAAAGTGACTACCCTGGCAAAAATTTCCTTTTCTATGCCTAATTCGACACAAAGACCTGCTCCTTGCGGACCGTAAACTCCGCCCGCATGCGCCTCGTCTACGATAAGTTCGAATGAATATTTCTGTTTTAATCGGATGAGTTCTTGTAAAGGAGCCATGTCGCCATCCATCGAATAGACCGATTCCACGACAACCCACTTCAACGTTTCGGAGGGATATTGTTCCAATAAATGTATCAGATCATCTAAGTCATTGTGCTTAAATATGCGCCGCTCAGCGGGTGCTAATCGTAAGCCATCAATTAAACTGGCATGCAATAATTTATCGCAAAAAATGACATGCTCTTTCTGTGCGAGGGCAGAGATGAGTCCCAAGTTTGCCTCAAATCCCGAGCCAAATAGCAGCGCTGCTTCCGCCTGGTGAAGCTCGGCACATTGCTTTTCAAACGCCTCCATATAGGGATGATTGCCCGAAATCAAGCGTGAACCACTCGATCCATTGACGGGAACCGTCTCAGCTTGCATGGCTTGCCAGGCTGTTTGGTCTGCTGCGATTTGATCAGCTAAGTTTTTATCCTTTGCTAGACCCAGGTAATCATTCGAACAAAAGTCGACCATCCCCTCCACCGAGCTTAATGAGCGCAAAAGCCCTGCGC
>JBDKFF010000068.1:0-5794 GCA_039798865.1 Bacteroidota bacterium | reverse complement strand
TCAAATTCCTGCGCATCCAAAGGGAAATTCCGAATACAGCTATTGCTAATTTCGGCAACAATCACATACTTTCCAGAGGTAGCAAAATCATATTCCAAGGTTGGCCCGGTAAAACTGTGTATCAATTTCGTGGGATCCAGCGGAACCATGAGTCCGTCTTTATTGGGGAAAGGACTTAAAACAGTCTCGTATATTTTCCAATCGATGCGGTCATTATTCAGTGGATCACACAATTTTTGATCGATGGTAAATTTAAATTTAGTCCCTTCGCATTTCTTGGTAATGCTTGGAGGGCTCGAGGGATCCGGTGGGCTCGGTATGGACGGAGGCAAGCCCAGACGGCTCGTAACTCCCGGAGTAGAGAAAGTAACCGCATTTCGATCGAATTTTGCCTTGACAATCGTCGTATCCGTCGAATTCAATAGTCCATTCGCATTCGTTATCTTGGCAAGTGTACTACTGCCGTCGATGGCCACAAAAATGACTGTATTAAATACAGGGTCAATTTGCAAAGCGCCTATTTTTTCTAGACTTGAATAGAGCTCCGACTTCGATTGAGCAACCTTCGCGGAGTCTTTCGAGGATAAATCAAATTGTAAAATTTTGGATGGAACACTGACTCCATCGCCCTTCAAACTCACATACAGAACATCTTTATTGGGCGAATATTCTAAGCCATAAACGACCGGGGGGCTAGGTCCTAAATCAATAGTCATTTGATATGTGGGCTTACCCGTTCGTGGATCAAAATCATACAAATCCACTTTGTTTTTGGGAGGACCGGGTAATGAGACCGCCATTTTGGTCCAGTCGACCGAAATTTTGGTTGTTGATCCACTCCCTGAAGTGGCCGTAAGCTGCGTGCCTCCTTGGCTCGATTGTGGTGCTGAAATACCCGCATTCGAAATCTTAAACGTTCGGGTATTATTGGAATTTAAATCCTGGACGACGAGCCAATAATAACCTTGGCCACCTTGGGAAGCCAGTAAACGAGCGGTGGAAGGAACCGGACTTAACAACTGGTTAAGTTGGGAAATCCCCCCTTTCCCTTTATTCAATTTCATGTCTACAATGCTGTAATAGACAAAATTCTCACCTTTCGCATTTTTTGCCAAGGTGAAAATATAGTATTCCGCTTGACAACCCTTGCAGGTAGTTTTGGGAATGATCGTCACCCCTTGCGAATTACTAAGGTCACCGTTAAGGCGTTTCGTGGTGTCCCCCACGGCAAAAATGGGATTATTATTTCGATCAAATACCTTTTGACCGTCCGTATAAAAAATCAAACTATTGGTCGGGTCAGTCATTTTTGCCACCCCCTCTGGAACCACTAAGCCTCCTGTGGTATCCTTCGGATTGTCGGCCGATCCGTTAAACAAAATGGCTGCACCGTTTCCAAAATACCAAGCATCGACGAATTTATTGATGTTGGCATTTGGATCACGCTCCCCACAAATCTTAACCTGCATTTTAGCTTCTACGCTACAGCCCGAAATGGGCTCCGTTACTTGAACGGAATAACAACCTGCCGAATCGGCTTGAATTTGCTCGGTCGTTTGTCCACGTGGAAACCAGGCGATCTGCACGGGATAATTCGGCTTTGTTACTTTTCCGAAGGCTGAAAGTGTTACTTTTTGACCTTTACAGATTGTGATGGTCGAATCTTTTTCATCTTTACCTAGGTAGATTTTAGGCAACTCACCGATTCGGACAACTTGGGTAAAGCGTCTTGTCGTGCTTCCCGACTGCAAGGTTAGGGTGACCGTTTTTTCACCGGGGGTGCAGTATTGATGTTTTCCGGTTCGTTCGTTGGAGGTATTGTTGGGGGAACTCGGGTCGCCAAAATCCCATAAATAGGTGGTGGTTTTGGGCTGATCCTCTGAAAATTCAAAAACGGTTGGAAATTCGGACGTACTGCCTTTGCTACAATCGGCACAGGCCGTGAGGCAATTATTACGAAAAATGATGCGCTGTCCCTGGGTGAAAAAATTCACCCCAATCAAAAAGCAACATAAGAGCATGCTTCGTAGCATCATCGTATTTGGGTCAGGTGACACAAATTAACGCATTTTATTGGTTTTTGTAAAGCGATACCCTAAATTGCGGGGCTATATTGAGCGGTATGAGAAAAAGCTTAGCCATTTTCGTGTTTCGCCTACTCGTTGTTTGTATCCCATTTCTGGGTCAAGCACAAGATCCGCAATTGTCTCAATTTTATGCAGCCCCCTTATTAATATCCCCAGCCTTCGCGGGCATAAATAGTACTTCCAAGGTCAATTTCAATTACCGGAATCAATGGCCTAATTTGGAATCCAATTATCAATTTACTTCGATAACGGCCGACCTGAGTTTGGGGAAGCTAAATAGTGGTGTGGGTATTTTAGCAACGACAGACAAGCAATTTGCCAATTTAAAAACGACCAGTTTGGGGCTACAATACGCTTATCACATCGATCTGAGTCCCGATCAAACTTTATCTTTAGGAATGCAAGGAACCTATGTCAATCGAGGGTTAGACATGAGTAATTTGATATCAGGCGATCAAATTAATAACCTCCTTACGAGTGGAAGTCTAGGAACCAGCAGTGACCCATTACTGAGTAATTCCATTTTGCAACGCAACTTTGTGGACTTGTCGGTCGGCGGAATGCTAAACACCCGAAATTATTGGATCGGATTCTCAGCTCACCACATTAATCAGCCAAACAAGTCGATGATTTCGAGTACAGAGGAGATTTTAGCGACGAAGTTTGGGCTTCAGATGGGCACAAAAATAATCCTGCAAGAAAATTACTACGAGGAGGATTCTTACCAGAATAAAAATAATGAAAAGAGTATCAGTCCTGTGGTGCATTACAAGCAACAGGGCGCTTTTCAGCAACTGGATATGGGGGCTTATTTAACTTGGTCGCCCTTAGTCTTTGGAATGTGGTACCGAGGAATACCGATTGTTAAATCGAAATATGGCAATCCAAATCGTGAGTCCTTGGTGATGTTGATGGGATATAAACAAGATAATTTTTCGATCGGATATTCCTACGATTTAACTTTATCGAAGTTAGGTCCGACAGCAGGAGGAGCACATGAATTATCCATTGCCTATTTGTTTGATTTCGATTTTTCATTGAAGAAACCGTTTGTTAAATGGAAGCGAAATCTCTCATGTCCTAAGTTCTAAACGTGTGCGTCAAATGTATAAATTAGTTACCTTTACTGAAATATTGAAAGCAACCCATGAAGTTTAACATAAACGTAAGAATTCTCCTGACTCGATTGGCATTTTTTGCCATTCTATTGTTGTCGCAGGCAGCATTCGCACAATTTACTACTGGCATCAAGCGTAATGTGGATGATTTAACCGATGCGGAAGTTAAGCTTTTCATGGAGAAGGCGCAGGCTAGTGGGATGTCGGAAAGCGAAATCGAAAAAGCGGCTATGACACAGGGCTATACAGCTGCAGACATTGCAAAAATGCGTGAGCGCTTACTTTCGATGGAGGAAACACCTTTCGACATCAACAACAAATTATCAACGACAGAGAAATTTATGGGAACCGATTCTCGTCAGAACAAGACGATTATCATCAATAACCCCAATCGTGTTAATCAGCCACTACCCCAAGAGAGTCCGCTGACATTGGAGGAGCGAAAACTACTCGCAAAACCGCTAAATATTTACAATGACAGTTTGGTCACGCAATATAATACGGTTCAAAAGCGATTAGCCAATACCTTAGATAAGAAGGTTTTTGGGGCAAGTTTATTCCAGAATGACAAGTTGAGTTTCGAGCCTAATATGCGTATCGCTACGCCTAAGAACTATCAATTGGGTCCGGACGATGAATTGGATATTCATGTTTTCGGCGATGTATTAGACAATTTTAAAGTCAAAGTAAGTCCAGAAGGAACGGTTAAGATCCTAAACCTAAATCCAATTTATGTCAATGGCCTTTCCATGGATGCCGCGAGTGACCGAATTATCAGTCGATTGCGCCAACTTTATCAAGGACTAAATAAGTCGGGAAGCGGCTCCTTCGCTCAAGTAACACTTTCAGGGGTACGCAGCATTAAAGTTATTCTAACGGGTGAAGTAACTTTTCCGGGAACTTATACGGTTTCCTCATTAGCGACGGTATTTAATGCATTATACATGGCAGGTGGACCGAACCGCAATGGATCTTTCCGAGACATTCGAGTTATCCGCAATAACAAGGTCGTCACTACCTTAGATTTATACGATTTTCTTTTACGTGCAGACCAAAAAGACAACATCCACTTAAATGATCAAGACATCATTCGTGTGGGGGATTATGAAAACCGCGTAGAGCTGGTTGGCGAAGTGAAACGTCCATATATCTACGAGATGGCTAAGAATGAGACCTTTAAGGACCTTTTGCGCTATGCCGGCGGGTTTACGGAAAAGGCGTATACCTATACGATCAATGTTCGTCGAAATACGTCAAGAGAGCTTAAATTGTTTAACATTAGCCAAGATGAGGTAGAGACATTTCATCCAAGCAACGGCGATGTTTACACGGTGGGAACCATCATCGAGCGCTATGAAAACCGCGTGGAGGTACAGGGTGCTGTATTTCGTCCTGGAAATTATGCGATTGAAGCAGGTTTATCGACGGTCAAAGAGCTAATTAAAAAATCAGAAGGTTTACGGGAAGATGCTTTCTTGAACCGCGCGACCTTGACACGTCGCAAGGAAAATTATGATCCTGAAGTTTTGCCACTTGATTTGGGGAAAATTTTACGGGGTGAAGTAGCCGATATTCCCTTGCAAAGAGAGGATGTATTGACGGTTTATTCGATTAATAGTTTGCGTGAAAAGCGTACCGTCAATATCGTCGGGGAAGTAAATGCTCCTGGCGAATTCGAATACAAAGAAGGCATGAAAGTTGCTGATTTGATTCTGCAGGCAAAAGGCTTAAAGGAATCGGCTAGTTATGCCAATCTTGAACTCGCGCGTCGAATTATCACCCATGGAAATGGCGATGCACAGGGAGCAAAGATTGAAATTATCAGTTTCACGATTGATGGTACCTTGAAGATAAGTAATGAAGGAAATCAAGTAAGCTTGCAACCCTTCGACATTGTTTCGATCCGAAGAGCACCCAATTATGAGGAGCAACGCTCGGTACGAATCCAAGGTATGGTCAACTTCCCGGGAAGTTATGCCATTCAGAACAACCAACAGCGTATTTCGGATCTTATTCAGCGTGCAGGCGGTCTTCGTCCTGATGGATACTTAGAAGGTGGTAAGTTAATTCGCGGAGCAACGACAGTTGGTGTTAACCTAAAGGAAATCTTGAATAATCCAGCATCTCAGGAAAACCTGCAACTCATGGCTGGGGATGAATTAACGATTCCGCGTTTACAGCAAACGGTTAAATTGACCGGTGCCGTACAAAACCCATTAGCCGTAAGCTACAAAGAGGATTTTAGTTTGAAGGAGTACATTGCAGAAGCGGGAGGATATACCATTAATGCCAATCGTAAGAAGATGTATGTGACCTATGCTAATGGGGTTTCGAATCAAATTCGTAAGTTCTTTATTTTCAAAAAGAATCCACGCATTGAACCAGGTTCAGAAATTGTCATTCCAGCCTACCCCGAAAACCGTAAAAAAGGGATTTCTGCAGCGGAAGCGATCGGACTAACCTCAAGTTTAGTGTCCGTTTCCATTGCGATTATTACCTTAATTAATAATTTACCGAAGTAATGAGCGACATGAACGAATCAAATAATACCCAGTCAAGCGCTTCGGACGAAATCACCATCAATTTTGC
>JBDKFF010000067.1:0-2755 GCA_039798865.1 Bacteroidota bacterium | reverse complement strand
GTCAAAAAAGACTTCAAGGTTCGATAGATCGTCACCCGATCAAATTGACTTGCTAAGCCTTGTTCAATATGTCCCTGACTCAATGCGTAACCCTTTTGCTTAAAGATGTCAAGAACAGCCTGCCGACAAGCCGTTGGGCGCAAGCCAAAACTACTCAATTGTACTTCAGGTTTCGACGCCATCTTATGCTTGTAAGTTTTCCGTTTGTAAAGCTACCATTTTTCGGTAAACTCCATTTTTCAACTTCATCAAAGAATCATGATTTCCCTTCTCCAATATCTTTCCTTCCTCCATCACAATGATTTGATCCGCCGAACGAATCGTTGATAATCGATGCGCAATAATCAGACTCGTCCGATTCTTCATCAATTCTTCCAAAGCTGATTGTACCCATTTCTCCGACTCCGAATCCAAGGCACTTGTCGCCTCATCCAAAATCAAAAATTTAGGATTGCGTAAGATGGCGCGCGCAATCGCGATGCGCTGTCTTTGGCCGCCCGATAATTTGACTCCTCTTTCCCCTACCAAGGTATCCCACTTTTCGGGGAATGATTCGATAAACTCCTTCGCAAATGCCTGCTCCGCCGCATGTTCAATCTCCTCCTGACTTGCACCCGGCTTACCATAGGCAATATTCTCACGGATCGTACCGCCAAAGAGCAATACCTCTTGTGGAACTAAGGCTAACATGCCCCGCCACGCTTGAACACTGTATTCTTGAATATTCTTACCATTCAATTTAATCTGCCCCGCATTCGGCTCGTAAAAACGCATCATCAATTGGGCCAACGTCGATTTTCCCGTACCCGATGTTCCCACAATCGCAATCTTTTGGCCCGGTTCGATATCAATCGAAATACCTTTTAATATCTCCACAGAGGGTCTACTTGGATAAGAGAATCGAATATCTTCGATCGATATTTGACCAAATTCAATCGCTTGTTTTTCCTGCTCCGCATGTATGTCAATTTCCGACGGATCCTGTAAGATTTCTAAAATCCGATCCGATGATCCAATCGTTTTCTGTAATTGAGCATAAATATCACCCAATCCACCTACTGAGCCCCCAATGAAGGCCGTATAAAAAATAAAGGTCAATAAATCCGCTAAGATCATATCCCCCTGCTCCACCAACGCCGCACCATACCAAACAACCCCAACAATCCCACCAAATAAGGCAAAAATCACAAAACTAACAAAAGCCCCACGCATCGTTGCTGCCTTTAAGGCCGCCTCGATCACTCGATTTAAGGACGTCGTATACCGATTAACTTCATAGGCTTCATTCGTAAAGGATTTAACAGCCTGAATCGACTGAAAGGTCTCCTCTACGATGATATTGGTCGATGCCAACTCATCCTGGGACTTCTTCGATATCTTTCGAATAAACTTTCCAAAAACAATCGCCGCAATAACAAGGACCGGGAAAGTGGCCAACATAAACAAAGTCAATTTCCAGGACAAATATGTGATCAGTGCAATTCCTCCAACCAACGTAAAGACTTGTCGGAAGAACTCCGCCAACGTAATCGACAACACATCTTGCAATTGCGTAATATCGGAAGTAATCCGACTCATTAATTCACCCACCCGACGCTTCTCAAAATGAAAAATCGGCATGGTAATAATTTTTGCATATAGACTTTGGCGCACATCCCGCATCGCCTTTTCAGAAACCTGTGCGAAAGTATATATTCGGATAAACGATAAGATCGCCTGAACGATCAGTACCGCAAAAAAGAATAGTGTTACTTCATTGATGTGGTAAGTTGATTTTCCCTCGATAACCTTCGTCATTTGACCGATTAACAAAGGAAAACTCATCGTTGTCAGATTGGACAACAATAAAAACAGCATCCCTGTCACAAAGGTCCATTTGTAGGGAACCACAAACTGAAAAATTTTCAATGCCTTCTTCAGACCCTGCTTATCTACCTTTACCTTATCTTTCGGTTCAGGTCCCGCCCCAAATTTCTCGTGTCTTTTTGCCATTTGATTTATTCTTTGTCGGGTTCACCTCGGTAGCCCGACTTTAAAAACATTTGATTGTAATCAGCATCCGTCATCAACTTCGAGAGCGTCAGTTTCGGATTTTCTTGCCAGTAGAGGTCAACAATCCGCCACCCAAGCCAACGGCCGATGGATCCCGGACAGGCTGGACCAATCTCTGGTGTTTTTGGACGCTCTCCCAAATATTTGTTTTTGGTCAGCTCCTCCTGATTAAACAACAGTTTTTTATCAATAAAATGTTCCCAAACCTGTTTTTGGAAGGCATTCGTTTCAGCTAATTCCTGCGTCGTGTAACCAAAAAGTAAGGAATCGGGTAATTCAGGCATGATTTTCTTCGTAAAGACAAATCCCTTGCCATACCAAATCATGTCGCTTAGCATCGAATGATCTTGTTCATTCTGACGATTAACGAATGCCGAATATTGTAGAATTACCTGACCTACCAATGCCTTGGGTTCCAAGCGCCGCATTTGGTAATCATAAATATTCGGCGGAAGGTATAGCCCCTTTTTCCCCATAAAGAAATCCAGACCAATGACGATTAAACTATCCGACACCTGTAAATGTTGGGCCGTAAATTCCCCACCAATCCCACCAAAACCTGAAAATACTGTCCGAATTTTTGGGGTCTTTAAACCTGGGAATTCGATTTGAATTCGTTCAAAGGCCGACTTTAATTCCTTTTCTAATCGGTCTCCCCCAAAAAACGCCGTATCCTGGCTTTGTTTATAAAAAGCCTGCAGCG
>JBDKFF010000066.1:0-6529 GCA_039798865.1 Bacteroidota bacterium | reverse complement strand
CTAGTCCGATCTTTTACGACGCATTTGTAAACTTTGAATACATTTTAATTCACCAATTGGATGCGTATGTGTTTGAAGACCAACTTCTCGAATGGTGTGCTAAGGGATATGATTACATCGGTGCCCCCAAATTAAAAAAGCATCATTTATCAAATACATATTCCTGCCAACCCGTTTTGCTTAACGGGGGCTTGTCCTTACGTAGAGTCAAACCGATCCTACGGTACATCAAAATTTATCAACTATTTTTTCGAGAATGGTTGGCCAATGAAGATGCCATGTTTTCGTTTGCCCAACGCCGGGTTTATCCTTTCCGATTTCTTCTCAAACTTCCAACTTGGCAAGAGGCATTATCCTTTGCGATTGAACAAAACCCTGAAACGAGTATGCGTTTATTGGGTAAATTACCTTTTGGTTGTCACGCTTGGGAACGCTATAACCCAAAATTCTGGAAGAGGTATATTCAGAACAAATAATTGCGCTTTGAGATAAGCAATTTTATGATTCGAATAGCATGCGAATCGAACGAACTTTTCGACGAGAAATCGGAATGATTTCGTCATTGATTAATCGAATAGCCTTTTGCGATTTAAAGTCGATGTGACGAATGGCCGCCGGATTAATTAAGGCCGACTTAGACGGACGGATAAATCCACCAAGCTCCAATACATCCGCAAAATATTTTAGGGTACGACAGGATAAAAATTTTCGTCCGTCCTTTAAAATGACATGTGAATAGTTCCCCTCTCCCCGAACGAGTAATATATCGAAGGCCAACACTTCGGTTCCATCCAAAACGAAGGCAGGTATTGTGACTAACTTTTCTTCAAACATCATAAATTATATTAACAATTTCCAGGACTAGGATTATTCGAAATTAGACTTATGTAGAGCGAAAAAGTAATAGAATTGAGTTATTTGCGTTATTGCTGATTTTTGGACTCAAATCGTTTATTTAAAGGTTAATTTAAAATTGCGAACAATATGTAAAAACACATTTTATTACTTTAAACAAGCTTAAATGAGTTCTATGCTTTTGATTAAATTAACCCAAACGGGATAGGCTGTGTCAGAAAAAGTGATAATATTGTTGAAAAGATAGACAGATATAAAAATGAAAACGAGACGATTTGGACGAACGAATTGGGAGGTAAGTGAGATGGGCTATGGCATGTGGGGCTTGGCTGGTTGGACAGGATCAGATATTAAAGAGGTGAATGACTCGCTCGAATTAGCTGTTGAGTTGGGCGCCAATTTTTTCGATACGGCCTGGGGTTATGCCGAAGGAAAAAGTGAGCAAATTTTAGGGGAGTTGATCAAAAGACATCCCGAGAAAAAACTATATACCGCCACAAAAATTCCACCTAAGAATTTTACCTGGCCATCGAAATCTCATTTTAAGCTAGAGGAGTGTTTTCCTGCAGACCACATCATTGAGTATACCGAGAAGAGTTTGAAAAATTTGGGTGTCGAGCAAATTGACCTTCAACAATTTCACGTTTGGGAAGATGCATGGGCTACCAATGAGGAATGGCAAAAAGCTGTCGAACAATTAATCGCTCAAGGAAAGGTTGCCCATTGGGGAATTTCCGTAAACCGTTGGGAGCCCAACAACTGCCTAAATTCCCTGGAGACTGGATTAATCTCTTCCGTACAGGTCATCTACAATATATTCGATCAAAACCCGGAAGATTTACTGTTCCCTTTATGTCAGAAGTTGGATGTGGGTATTATTGCCCGTGTTCCTTTCGATGAAGGTAGTTTGACGGGACTTATGACCTACGAAACGACTTTCCCGGCGGATGATTGGCGATCCACCTATTTTGTACCTGAGAATTTAATTTCGAGTGTCGACCACGCCAATGCCTTGAAACCCTTGGTTCCTGAAGGAATGAATTTGCCCGAAATGGCTTTACGTTTTATCCTTTCGAATCCAAATGTGGGAACGATTATTCCCGGAATGAGAAAACAGAATCACGTGCGCAGCAACATCGCTTGCTCGGACGGAAAAGGATTGAACGATTCCTTAGTAAAAGAATTACGCGCACATCGCTGGGATCGCCAACCTACTGAATGGTCCCAGTAGCCTGATCAAATAATTCTTTGAGCTTAGGCTCTTCTCGGAATCCCGATGTTTTTTGGAGCAGTTTCCCTTTGCGGAAAACCAAAAAGCTCGGGATTTCGTCTATTTCATGGGCTTGCAAAATCGCTTGGTTCCCATCGGCTTCCACTTTGATGACACGAACCTTGCCTTGAAATTCACCAGCAAGCTTGTCGACAATCGGCATCATTTTCAAACAAGGAGCACACCATTTCGCATAAAAATCCACCACGACCGCCTCATTTTCTTTGGTTAGTTTATCAAAATCTGCCAAACTCCAAGCCGCATCGTGTTGAACATTCGGTACACCTTCCAAGGGTTTCATTTTCGTTGTCCATTTGAGATAACCCCCTTTCAACTCCGTGACTTGATAGCCCTTTGCGCGTAATATTTCCGCTGCCTGTGCAGATCGACCCCCCGAGAGGCAATACACAAATACAGGTTTATCTTTGGGTAATAGATCGACTTCCTCGCTGAATTTGGGAGAGCGGAAATCGATGTTTTTTGCTTGTGGCAAATGACCTCCACCATACTCACCCGAAGTGCGCACATCCAATAAATAGGCATTCGGCGTGGATGCTAATTTTTGCGAAAACGATTCAACCTCAAGCACTTGTGAAAATAATTCACCAGATAGGAAAGTCAAAAACAGGATTAGAAGGGAATATTTTTTCATTTTAGAAGGATGCCAGGTTATAAAATCATGAATAAACACAAAATCCACGGAAATTATCCAAATTTTGCGTTATTTTGCAAGGCAATTTAAGCAATTACATCGTAATCATTTATTCACAATAACAATAAAAAGATGAGTGCAATACAGTACGTACACGCCAGACAAATTTTAGATTCCCGCGGAAATCCTACAATCGAAGTTGATATCAAAACCGAAGACGGTGCTTTCGGAAGAGCAGCAGTTCCTTCAGGAGCTTCTACAGGTATCCACGAAGCAGTTGAGCTTCGCGATGAGGACAAATCAGTTTACGTAGGTAAAGGAGTTTTAAAGGCGGTTGAAAACGTAAATAGAGCTATTGCTGAAGAATTATGGGGCTTAGAAGTTTCTGAGCAAAACATGATCGACCGTTTAATGATTGAATTAGATGGCACATCAAACAAAGGAAAATTAGGAGCTAATGCAATTTTAGGTGTTTCTATGGCAGTTGCGAAAGCAGCGGCGCAAGAGGCAGGCTTACCTTTGTATCGTTACATCGGTGGTGTGAATGCAAACACGTTGCCAGTACCTATGATGAACATCTTGAATGGTGGTTCACACGCGGACAACTCGATCGACTTCCAAGAATTCATGGTTATGCCAGCGAAAGCGGAGTCATTCTCACATGCTTTACGCATGGGTACAGAGGTTTTCCATGCATTGAAAGGTGTGTTGAAATCAAAAGGGTATTCAACCAACGTAGGTGATGAAGGAGGATTTGCTCCAAACATCAAGTCGAACGAAGAGGCCATTGAAATCGTATTGCAATCTATTGAGAAAGCAGGCTATAAGCCAGGTGAGGAAATCTTCATCGCTATGGATGCTGCTGCATCTGAATTCTATGATGAGAAAACAGGTCTTTATACCTTCAAAAAATCAGATGGTAAGCAATTGAATAACATGGAAATGGCTGCATACTGGCAGACATGGGCGAACAAATACCCAATCATTTCGATTGAAGATGGTATGGCGGAAGACGATTGGGCTGGTTGGGCTGAGCAAACGAAATTGATCGGTTCGAAATGCCAATTGGTCGGAGACGATTTATTCGTAACAAACGTGAAGCGTTTACAAGAAGGTATCGAAAAAGGTGTTGCTAATGCTGTGTTAGTAAAAGTTAACCAAATTGGTTCATTAACGGAAACAATTGATACAGTTAACTTGGCGAAACGTAACTCGTACAAAAACATCATGTCACACCGTTCAGGTGAGACGGAAGATGCGACGATTGCCGACTTAGCAGTAGCGTTGAACACAGGACAAATCAAAACGGGTTCTGCGTCACGTTCTGACCGTATGGCGAAATACAACCAATTGTTACGTATCGAGGAAGAATTAGGAGCAAACGCTTACTTCCCTGGTTTAAATTTCTAAGATAAATGGAGCGCATCAAGCAGCTTTTTCTTGGTCAAAACCGATTTTATTGGATTTCCGCGAGCATCCTCTTCGTGTGGATGTTCGTATTGGATTCCAATGATATTACAGTTCAGTTTAGACTTTGGAATGAATTACGGCAGCTTGAGAACGAGAAGGTATATTACCAACAAAAAACCAAGGAACTTCAAAAGGAGCGCCGTTTGGTGATCGGGAATCCTTCCTTACTCGAAAAATATGCGCGCGAAAAATATCTCATGCGGAAACCCAAAGAGGATATTTTTGTGATTGTGGATGAAAACAATCAACCCATTGAACACTAATAAAAAAGCCCTTCAAACGAAGGGCTTTTTTTATATCTTAATATCTTTACTCGAAATCGCTGCCTTCTCCGCAGGATTACCTTTCCAAATACTCCAAGGATCCGTTTTTTGACGCGTTAAATTTGCTCCCATGGCAACAAGTGTTCCTTCACCTAAAACCGTTTGATCACGAATTGTCGCATTGACGCCCACAAAACAATAATCACCTACTTGGCATCCCCCAGACAAAACTACATGGGAGGTGAAAAATACGTGATTCCCTATATTACTGTGATGACCAATGTGATTTCCCGACCACAGTACCACGTCATTTCCAATGCTTACATAGGGTTGAATCGTATTATCTTCCAAAATGAAGCAATTCTCACCAATTTTATCCGTTAGGACGGTAGCATGGGAGGATACATAGGAAATATACGAATACCCCTTCTCAAGTCCTTGCTCGTATACACGAGCACGCACTTGGTTCATGTTTCTTTCCGTCATTGGGGCAAAAAACTTATATTCCGAAGGTGAATATACTTGTTCAACCGTCTCAAACGGAACCAAAGGTAGGCCGTGAAATGTAGGTTCCTGGATATAATCTTGCTCAACCGTAAATGCAACTACCTCATGTTCGGAGTCGTTTTGCAAATAATAGAGCGCTAATTCGGCAGTACGGGTATTACCAAATAGGATAACTTTAGCCATAGATCAAATTAAAGCAATAAAGGTAGATAGAGAATCGCTAATTAAGGTTGTATTCACATAGGTTATTTATTGAACGGTCTAATTTATACGTTAGCGCCCAATTCCATCCCCTAAAACAAAGGTGTTCCCGTCATTTCTTTCGGCTGTGCAACACCCATTAATTTTAAGATGGTTGGTGAAACATCCCCTAACTTTCCATTTTGAAGTGTCGGCTTAAAATCATTATCTACCAAGATACAAGGCACCAAATTTGTCGAGTGTGCCGTATTCGGTGTGCCATCCTCATTCATCATGACATCTGCATTTCCATGGTCAGCAATGATAACAAATGAATATCCATGTGCTAAACCCGTTTTTACGACGGCCTCAGCACAGGCATCTACGGTTTCAACCGCCTTCACCACAGCTTCAAAAACACCCGTATGCCCTACCATGTCAGGATTCGCAAAGTTTAGGCAAACAAAGTCCACTTCTTCTTTTTCTAATTCTGGGATTAGCGCATCGCGTAAGTCGGCCGCCGACATCTCCGGTTGTAGATCGTAAGTAGCCACCTTGGGCGAATTACGCAAGATGTTTTGTTGGCCCTCAAACAATTGTTCACGCCCTCCCGAAAAGAAGAAGGTTACGTGTGGATATTTCTCCGTTTCCGCAATCCGAATTTGTTTTTTACCCGCTCCTTCCAGCACCTCACCCATGGTCATTGGCAGATTGGAGTCATTAAAAATCACTTTCACATTTTGGAATTCCTTATCGTATTCCGTCATGGTCAAGTAATACAAATCCAATTTGTGCATATTTTCCTCGTGGAAATCGCGTTGCGTAAGAGCCTGTGTAATTTCCCGACCACGGTCTGTCCGGAAGTTGAAGCAAATCACCACATCACCCGTTGCAATTTTCGCCAAAGGCTTTCCATCCGCGTCCGTCGCAATAATTGGCTTGATAAATTCATCCGTTACTCCGGCATCATAACTCGCTTGGATAGCGGCTAAAACATCTTGCGTAGGCGTACCTTCTGCATCGACCATCGCATGGTAGGCAAGGGCAACACGTTCCCAACGGTTATCACGATCCATCGCGAAATAACGACCTGTTACAGAAGCAACTGCAGTACCTGTTTTCTTGGTGTGATTCACTAAATCGGTCATGAATTTCATGCCCGACTTCGGATCGGTATCACGCCCATCGGTAAATGCATGAACGAAAACGTTGGATAAACCTGCCTCTGAAGCGGAAGTTAATAAGGACTTCAAGTGTTCGATGTGTGCGTGCACACCACCATCGGAAACAAGGCCCATGAAATGAACCGATTTGCCTTCCTTCTTCGCATAT
>JBDKFF010000065.1:0-6901 GCA_039798865.1 Bacteroidota bacterium | reverse complement strand
CCCCCGCCAACTTTCTTGAGGTTTAACTTGGGGTGAATTAATTCAAATTCCTCCCGCGTAGGTAGGCGCCAATCTGAAAATCCCTCGACTTGAAGTGAATCGCAGGCTTTGATCGCTTCGTTGTAATCTAATTTTCCGAGATTTTGTATCGATGCGATAAGGCCGTGTCCATTTTTTTCATAAATCACATATCCTCCCATTTTGATGGGGGGTAGCTTCTTGCTTGGATTTTGTGCCAATGATTGAAATGCACAAAAACAAAGAAGGCTGAATATGAATAAGTTACGAATAGTCATAGGAGCTTGCATCTTTACTAATAAATTCAAAATTAGGTAAAATAAATATCAGAGGAAATTTATTTGCACTTTTATCGTTTAAAATGCGGGATAAATTTGAAATAAAATTTGTATTATTGTAATAACCCTACAAGTACACTTTGTGTAGATGAAAAAACGATTCTTTTTATTTAGTTATTTAGTTGTTGCCGTGTTCTTTGTCAAGCCTTTCATTATTCATGGGCAGCAAACGACTAAAATTACTGACCCGTACGAGCATTTCCGTCGAGCAAAATCTTTTTTTGATGCGAATAACTTTACTGCGGCACAGGAGGAATTTCGTTTTTACTTGAAACATTTACAATCGCAGCCAGAATTACTGATCTCAGAGCGCACCACAGTGGAATACTACATCGCAATCTGTTCGATTTTTTCCATGCGTCCAGAGGCGGAAGTACAGGCTGTTAAATTTATTGCAGATCATCCGGAAAGCCCCTACACAGCTAAGTTAGTGACTGAAATTGGCGTGTTTTATTATGAGACGGGTGACTGGGCGAGGGCGATTAAATATCTAAGTAATTCTTCGCAAACTAATTTAGAGCACAAATATTACCTAGCCGTCTCCTACTACAAATCGAATCAGTACAAAGAGGCCTTGAATTTGTTTAATCTATTGAAGTTAGAATCTGAAGAAGAGTTTGCTCTGCCTGCTGCTTATTATTCAGGGGTGATGCATTTTCGGGAAGGTAAATATGAGACCGCGATTGAGGATTTTAAAATAGCTGTCGCAGATCCCAAATATGCTACTGAAGCACCTGTTTGGATTAGTTCTGCCTACATGAAAATGAATCGTTACGCAGATTTAGTGACCTATGTAGAGCCTATATTACGCGATTCGACATACAAGCAATCTTCTGGAAACTTGGCTTCGATTATAGCAGAACTGCAATTTCAAAAGCAGGATTATGGAAGTGCTGCAAAAAGTTATGCGGTTGTATTCGAAAAGTCAGCGTCCCTGATGAATCGAGAACGCACCTATAAATATGCTTTCTCGCTGTACAAATCAAAGCAATATGAGGAAGCGCTTAAGTTCCTAGCCAAACCCAGTCGGCTGAAAGATTCGCTCGATCAAGAAATTGCGAAAACGCGCGCCTTAATTCTTATCGATCAAGCACAATGGGATTCAGCACTCCAAGCTCTGAAAGAGGTAGCTGCCATGCCATTTAATCCTGAACTTGCCGAGGAAGCGGTTCTTATGTCATTTAGCCTATTACAACGGAATCAAAAATGGTCTGAACTCTTAAAGGAAATTAAAGACTACCAAAAGCGTAACCCTCAAAATAAGCATGCTGAGGTCCTTGTTTCTTATGCCCTCGAGGCATTGAATAAACAGAATAGCTTAAGTTCGATCGAGGATTTTATGCTCAATTTTCCTGTAGGAAAAGTGAAGTTTCAAGAGCTTTATCAAAGAACCTGTTACGCAATCGCGACATTGGCTTTCGATAAACATGATGACCGAAAGGCGATTACTTATTTTAAAAAATCGCTCGACTTTCCGGTGAATCGTGAAATGGCCTGGTATGCGCGTTATGCTCAAGCAGAAATGTTTGCCCGTAATAATCGTAATTCGGATGCCATCAAATTGTATATTCCTTTGTTGGCAGAAACCTCACTTCCAACCGGTTCGAAAGAACTAAGTCAGCGTATTCGTTTAAGTTTGGCATATTCCTTCGCCTACATTACTTACTATGATCGTTCTTTGCAATATTTTGAAGAATATGTGGCGAATAAGCCTAGCGGGCAGCGTAGCGTCGATGATTTACGTAATTTGGCAGAGATCTCTATTGCCAATGGGAATTTAGAAGGAGGGATGAAATTGTTTGATGAAGCAATCGCTCAGAACTCTCCCCAAACGAGCACAATAATTGATCGAAAAGCGGCGATCTATTACAATCTTCGCAGATTCAAGGAAGCCGCTGAAGTTTACCAAGCCTACCTAGCTAAATTTCCCAATGATATCCAGTCGGATGCCGTATTTTACCGCTTGAATGAGGCAAAAAACCGCCAACAAAGTGAAGAACAATATGCGCAGGTAATAAAAAATACGGTTCAATTTTTGCAACAGAAGTCCCCGACAAATCCCTATTTTGCGCCGGTGCTACTTCTACGTGCCCAAGCCTACGAAAACACCAATCAATGGTTTTTAGCCATGGATGATTATGTTACGATTGTTCGCAAGTACACGACCGATTCATCGGCCAAAGAGGCCATTATCGGGGCAAATGAACTCTTAAAGAAGGCAGGCCGCTACGCTGAAGTACTTGAATTACAACGTATTTATGCGACCCAGCATGGGGATGACCCAACCTTAGCAGATCAATGGTATGATATCTGCGCAGAAATGTTCCGTCAAGGTAAATACAAATTACTGGTTCCTGAATTGGTTCGATTCACGCAAGAATATCCAAGCTATCAGCAATCGGATGAATTGAATTACATGCTAGGTGTTTCCACCTACCATACGAAAGATTTAAACAATGCGGTGATTTATTTAAAACGGAGCCAACAAGGCGTATCCTTTGCAAATCGATCACAATATATGTTGGCGCTCGTTTACGAAGAACAAAAACATCTCGATTTAGCTGTTAATCAATTAGTTGATCTGAAAGCTAATATCAACTATCAAGATACCTTAACACGTGAAGTTCAAGATAAACTGAAACAAATTTATAGGCAGCAGGGTAAATTTGAAGCTTTAGCCAAACTTTGGGCTGATGTGGATGAAGCCGATTCAACTCGAAAGAGTCAATGGGCGTTTGATATTGGTCAATATGCCCTGGATGCTCAAGAATATACCATAGCTAATCAATGGTTTGAAAAGGCTATCGCCCTCAATCTGGACGAAGTAGGCGGTCGGGCATCTCTTGCCATTGCGAAAATAAAAGCTTTGCAGAAAGATTGGAAAGCATCCAATGCATGGATTGTGGGCCAGTTTGTGCAAGCGGAAGCGCGCTATTATCATTTGCCGGATTCGATTGTGGGGCTGGCTTATCTGCAAATGGCAGACAATTTTGTGCAATTAAAAAATCTGGTGCAGGCCAAAGCGATATTGCAGAGTGTGTTAAACAGCTCATCCGATGATGCGGTGAAGGTGTTAGCCAAGAAAAAAATGGACGAAATTCAATAAATGAAGCAACGAATTATTCTTTTTCTGGGTCTTGTAAGCTTGCCAGCAATGCTATTTGCGCAAGAATCTCGTATCGAACGTTCCGTCATCACGATTCCTAATACGACCCGTGCGGTAATGAATTTGAAGGTCACTGATCGTGCCTATTTACCTATGAAGTCATTTGGAAATACGTTGGTTAATGTGCCCGACATTAAATTACGCGAATCAAATTGGCCCTTGGATTCGCTCCCTAAAATTCAGCCCCCTGCCGCGCAAGATCTGCGCGCCAATGAAACCAACAAAACGGCCTACGGTGACAAATATTCAAATGCCGTAGAATTTGGTCTAGGTAACTATGGTCATACGTTATTTAATTTTGACGTTGGTCAAAGTAAGAAAGAAAATAAGTTTTTTGGTATGCATGTTCATCATGATGCCAATCAATTTGGACCCGTAAAATCTGAATATTCCGCTCGAAGCGAAAATCAAATACGATTCGAAAATCGTTCCTTAGGAAAGGTTAATTATTGGGAAAGTACTTTGGGCTACCAACAACAGACGAATAACTTTTATGGTCTTTCTGAAATACCTACATTTCTTAAGCAGTCTGATATCGAAGTAACCTATCGCCGATTTAATGCAGAAGGTAAAGTAAGTAGTGCCAAACAAGGGGGGAATACGGAATATTTGTTTCTTGTTTCCGGAGACCAATTGCGGAACTCGTCTGATTTGTCAGAAACTGTGATCAAAGCGAAGGCCATATATGGATACAAGTTATCCGAGCATCTAAGATTTAAATTGGTTGGAGATTATATTTTTTCAGAATACAAGCCCAATTCGACTTTGCAAAAGTGGAATAGAAACTTACAACGGATAAATCCGCATTTGGCATATAAAAGCTCTCGAGTAAGTTTAAATGCAGGTTTTCTCTATGTAACCGAATTTGATAATCCTTTGGATGAAAAGACGAGTGTATTCCCTATGTTGCAAATGGATTTTGGAGCGTCAGACTACATCCATTTATTTGGTGGAATCGGTGGAGATGTACAATTTAATTCTTTGCAGTCTTTTCTTAATCAAAATCCATGGATGCGTATTCCAAGCCAACTGAAAAATACCAATCAAGTGGGCCATGTTTACGGTGGAATTAAAGGAATCGGCGAAAACAAAAAGATTGATTTTGAGGTGAAATATGATTATGCGGAATATTCTGATTTACCTTTCTTGATTAATGCGGTCGGGGCAAACAATAAATTTGATGTTCAATACCGAGGTGGATTAGAAAAAATCCAAGTAAGCAATTTTACGGGGAATTTGAATTTGAATTTCTCCTCGCAGTTTACGTCGAGCTTTAAATTCAATCACGTGATTTACCAGCAGTTAGGTGTAGAATTCCATGCGCCTCACGTTCCTTCAACGACCTTGTCGTGGACTAATTCCTGGCGCCTTTCTCCCAAAATCGTCATTTCACCGGATGTCTATTGGATGAAATCTTTATTTGCCCTAGAACCTGTCAAAAATCAGTTAATTCAGTTGGACGATATTTTGGATGTGAATTTTAAAATAAATTATTTTATCAAACGAAATATGAATCTGGGTTTATCAGGAAATAACCTGTTGGGAAAAAACTACCAACGCTATTACCAATACCAAGTTCAAGGATTAAACGCAACCCTTTCTTTTGCTTATTCTTTCTAACATGAAATACTTTTCAGTTCTTTTATTTGCTTGCCTATTGTGGTCTTGTGGATCTTCCGAAAAATCTGTAAATGTGTCACCTACGCAAATTCTAGATGAAGTATTAGCCTGTGGAGATTTGAAAGGTTTAACAGCTAAATATGGCCCAAGCAACGTAGTGGCAGACACGAATTGGGTCATGGGCGATGATACCCTGCAAGGCTCAATCATATTCCCTAATTCGACGAAACAAGTTTACGTATATTACCGAGAAGGACAAATTGTCGATGTGACGATTCATGGAGAAGCATCGGAATGGAAAACCAATTCAGGTTTGTACCTCGGCCTTCCCTTAAAAGAGGTTCAGAAACTAAATGATAAGAATTTTACCTTATCGGGATTTAATTGGGCCCATGGGGGAGAGGTTGTTTCCTGGGAAGGCGGGAAATTAGCCAATGTGCATTTAGCGACATTTAGTAATTCGAAGAATCAACACGAAGGACTTTCGGATGCAGAATACGCGCAGATTTCAGGCCAAACTGAATTTGACGTACGTCATGAGGCCATTCAAAAACTCAATCCGGCCTTGGATATGATTTCCTTGATTAAGCCTTTCATTCCGAATAAAGAGGAAGGAAAATCAATTAGTAAGCGTATCTCTGCGAGTCAAATTCCGCCGACGAAATAATTGTTAGGACTTTAGTTTTGGATTGTTTTGGTGACGCTCCGCATCACGGATTGATTTCTTTTCTAGATTTTTATTCAGTGCTTCGGTCAGATTCACACCTGTTTGATTCGCTAAACAGATCAACACGAAAAGTACATCCGCCATCTCATCGCCTAAATCCTTTTGTTTATCGGATTCCTTTTCGGATTGTTCCCCATACCGACGGGCAATAATGCGTGCGACTTCACCCACTTCTTCAGTCAACATGGCCATGTTCGTAAGTTCGCTGAAATAACGAACGCCTACCGTCTTAATCCATTGATCTACTTGTGCTTGCGCCTCGTCTAATGTCATAATTAAGGATTTTTAGAATCGATGATAATGGTGACAGGTCCGTCATTGCATAAACTTACCTGCATGTCCGCCCCAAAGACTCCCGTTTGAATCGGAGCTCCCAACACATTAGAAAGTTTTTGAATCATTTGCTCATACAAGGGAATGGCTTGCTCTGGTCGTGCTGCCGACATGTAACTCGGTCGGTTTCCTTTGCGGGTATCCGCATGCAAGGTAAATTGACTAACCAGCAAAATTTCTCCACCCACTTGCTCCAGCGAAAGATTCATTTTCCCTTCTTCATCCGAAAAGATGCGTAAGCCATGAATTTTGCCTACTAAATAATCAACATCGGTAGTGCTATCTTCTACATGTATCCCCAAAAGGACCACAAAACCTCTTTCAATAGCGGCATGCAATTGACCATCAATATGTAATTGGGCCGACGAAGCACGTTGGATGACTGCAATCATTTCTTACAGCAAGAAATAAACAATGAGGAAATAGACTCCATAACCCAAGATATCATTCGTTGTGGTAATGAAAGGTCGGAAGCAACAGCCGGGTTGATTTTCAACTGATTCAGCACCAATGGTGTAACTGTACCCATCAATGAGGCCAACATAACTACGGCGAATAGCGATAGCGATACTGTGATCGATAACATGATTTCGCCACTATCGATCAACATCGAACACCCAAACGCAAAAATTGCCGCAATCAAGGCATTGATTAATGCCACGACAAATACCTTTTGAAGACGTTTCCACAGTGAGGTAT
>JBDKFF010000064.1:0-3266 GCA_039798865.1 Bacteroidota bacterium | reverse complement strand
TCAAGTTGGAAAACTATAAGTTGGAGACCGAAATTGACAAATTAGGCAAAATCGATAAAGTACTGACTCGCGGACAATTGGCACTCGTGCAAGTTGTCAAAGAGCCTATCTCAACGAAGGGCCCACGCCTTTCTTGCGATATTTCCATTGCTGGACGCTTCTTGGTCTTGGTGCCATTTTCAAACGGGGTGAATATCTCCAAGAAAATCACCTCGAAAGCCGAGCGTAACCGCCTTCAAAAATTGATGACGTCCATTAAGCCCAAAAATTATGGGGTTATTGTACGTACGGTAGCTGAGGGGAAAGCGGTGGAGGAAATGGAGCGCGACTTAAAAGAGTCGATCGCGAAATGGGAGGAGGGCATCAAGAAATTGGTGGATGCGAAACCTACTGAGCGTATCATCGGAGAAATGAGCCGGGCTACTTCCATGTTGCGCGACTTGTTGAACAACGATTTCGACAATGTGATTGTGGATAGTCAAGAGCTTTACAACGAAGCGAAGGATTATGTACATAACGTAGCTCCTGAAAAAGAAAAAATCGTCAAACTTCACACAGGTAAAACAAAGTTATTCGAACAAGTAGGCATCGAAAAGCAATTGAAAATGCTTTTTGGCCGTTCGGTATCGTTGCCTGGTGGAGGGTATTTGATTGTAGAGCATACCGAAGCCTTACACGTCATTGATGTCAATTCGGGGAACAAGTCCAACTCGGAGGAGGATCAAGAGGCTACGGCTTTAAGTGTCAACCGAGAGGCTGCCAAAGAGATTGCTCGTCAGTTGCGTTTGCGTGATATGGGAGGAATCATTGTGATCGACTTCATCGACATGAAGAAGGCGGAAAATCGCAAGTTGATTCAAGACATCATGCGCGATGAAATGCGTGGAGATCGTTCGAAGTATACGATTCTTCCGTTGACGAAATTCGGTTTGATGCAAATTACGCGTCAACGAGTTCGTCCGGAAATGAATGTTTCTACGCATGAAACCTGCCCGAGTTGTGGCGGTACCGGGACCATTACGGCGAGTATTGCGGTTTCTGAAATCGTTGCCCAGCATGTGGAGCATTTGGTGTTGAAGCAAAACGAAAAGAAATTGACCATTTTGGTTCATCCTTTCTTGCATGCTTATTTTACGAAAGGATTCCCATCCATTCGTATGAATTGGTTTTTCAAATACAAAACCTGGATTTCCATCATGGAAGACTCCTCGTTTGGCATTACAGAATTTAAATTCTTAAACCAAAACGGAGATGAAATTGAAATCTCATCTTAGGATACTCATTTTTTTATTCCTAACTACCCCATTGGCCTTTCAAGCGGAAGGCCAATGGTGGAAGTTAACGGAAGAAGCTGAAAAAGAGCGCTCGAAAGGCATGCTTCTTTTAACCTCAGAAGTACAGATTGAGGCCACCACGGCGATTAATCAGATGTACAATTTTCACTTTCCTGAGGCAGAACGCGAATTCAATTACCTGAAAGTTAAATACCCCAATCATCCCCTACCTGATTTTCTATTGGGACTCATGCAATGGTGGAAAATTGTCCCCAATACAGGTAACGAAGTCTACGATGAACGCCTGATTGAATACATGGATAATAGTATTTCAAAGGCCGAGAAAATCTGGGATGATACCGAAAACCCTGAGGCGGCCTTCTTCATGGCAGCGGCCTATGGCTTTAAGGGACGTTTACATGCTGAGCGTAAGAATTGGACACGTGCGACATTGGCAGCAAAAAATGCACTTAAATACCTGGAATACTCCCGTAATTTTGCCGATTTCAGTCCTGAATTAATGTTTGGAGACGGTCTTTACAATTACTATTACCATTTCATCAAACAAAACTTCCCTCTTCTGCGTCCCGTGCTTTGGTTATTCCCCAAGGCAAACAAAACGCAAGGTATTGCGCAGTTGGAAAAAGTAAGTTACCAAGCCTTCTACACCCGGACCGAGGCGCGTTACTTTCTTTTACAGATCTATGCCATGGAAAATATGACAGAAAAGTCATACGATATGGCAAAATATACACACGTGAATTTTCCAGATAATCCGTTCTTTCATCGTTACCATGCACGTGCGGCATTCCTACAAGGCCGAATGGACGAGGCAATGGAGCTATCCAAGGAAATCTTAAATCGCATTGCGCAACATCAAGTAGGATATGAGGCTGTCTCGGGTCGGTATGCGAGTTATATTTTGGGCTATTATCAACTCTATGTGTATAAAAACCGAGTGGACGCCAAACAATATTTTAAGCAATGCATGGAATTCAGTAAGCAAACCGATGCGATGGAATCAGGCTATTATTGGGCATCTGTACTTGGATTAGCACGAATTGCTTTCCAAGAAAATGATTACGACCAAGCGGTTGATTATTGCAAGGAGGTGTTAGACAAGGCAGAAAAGAAATCGGCCCAACATACTGAAGCGAAAAAATTATTATCGGAAGCTAAAAAAGCGAGACGAAAAAGGAAATAAAGGCAAGTGGGGCATGTACGGAAATTCGTACCTTTGCTTGTAAATGAACATGAACGCAACAATACTAAAAAAATATTTTCCGGATATAACCGAACAGCAAGAAGCTCAGTTTAATCAGCTCATCCCCTTATACAAAGAATGGAATGAGAAAATAAATGTGGTTTCTCGCAAGGATATCGAAAATTTGATGTTGCATCATGTCTTGCATTCGCTCGCAATTGCAAAATTCCTTCCCTTCCGGCCGGGCACGGAAGTTCTCGATGTAGGAACCGGTGGCGGTTTTCCGGGTATTCCCTTAGCGATATTATTCCCCGAAACCCAATTTCTATTAGTGGATAGTATTGGGAAAAAAATCAAAGTGGTGGAGGGTGTCGCGGAAGCGCTCGGATTAAGCAATGTCGAGGCAAAGCACATGCGCGCAGAAGATGTTGACCATGATTTTGAGTTTATCGTTAGTCGGGCAGTTACCCGCCTAACACCCCTATATTATTGGGTGAAAAAGAAAATCAGTCCCAATCATTTCCATACCAAACGTAACGGCTTATTGTTGCTGAAAGGGGGTGATTTAACGGAAGAAATCGCTGAATTAGGAAAAAAGGTTACCGTAACGGACCTGACTAGCTATTTTCAGGAGGATTTTTTTGAGACCAAAAAACTCGTTTACGTCCCGATGTAAATCCTATGCAGAAACGATCCGTCGCTTTATGTACGTACAACGGTGCTGAATTCCTTTCAAAGCAATTGGAATCCATCAAACAGCAAACCATGCCTATACATGAGATGGTCGT